>JBARNF010000802.1:0-6000 GCA_049802835.1 Bradyrhizobium sp. | reverse complement strand
GCGTTGGTCACAAGGAAACAGCTACGCCGCTTTTGAAATCGTGCTTCAGAATGTCGGAAACCCGCCGTCGACCTCAAGGTTGATGCCGTTCACGCCTGGGTTGTCGAAAAGAAATGCCACCGCATGCGCAACATTGGCCATGGTCACGAACGCACCGCTTGCGGTACGGCTGCGCAGCGTTTCAAGAAATTGTGGGGGTGCGTTCTCCCAGGCAGGGCTGTCGCCGACGCCGCCGGGGTGCACGGCGTTGATCCGGATCGGCGAAAGCTCGGCCGCGAAGGTTTTCGCCATGCTGGTGATGGCGCCGTTTACCAAACCGGTTGAGGTTGAGCCCGGATAACCCACCCTGCGCGCGATGCCGCCCAGGAGCACTATCGAGGCGCCCTCGTTGAAGGTCGGGATCAGCGTCTTGATCACTGCTGTGTAGCCGACAGCCTTGACGATCACAGCACTGGTTCCGGACTCGATATCATAGCTTGCGAGCGTGTTACGATCTCGCTCGGAGCCGACCAAGGCGAGGTGATCAACCGGCGGCAGTCCCTGCAATGTCTTGGCGACGCTGTCGGGCTTAGCGAGGTCGAGCGCCAAGCCTTCGTGTTGCGGCCCCAATCGCGCCGCAACCTGGCGGGCTCGGTCGGCATCGCGGCTCGTGACGGTCACCGTCTCGCCTCGTCCGGCGAGAAATCTTGCTATTGTGAGACCGATGCCGGAGGACCCACCGACCACCAATGCACGCTTGCTCATATTATCCATCGACGTGCTACCTCTGTCTGTTGAACTAAGGAAGACGGCATTGCCCGCAGCAGTGAGGATGCGGTTTACCGATGACCCATGCCTATCTCAGCGTCGTATTGCTTTGGCCCTTTTCCATCACGTCGATCACCACCAGCTTTGCTGTGTCGGCACCGATGTTGGCACCTCGATGCCACTGGCCGATCGCTTCGGGAATGAATTCGCCAGCCTTGTAGATTTGGCTCTTGCCGGTCTCGTTGTTCGTCACTTGAAGCGTCCCAGTGAGCATGTAGCCGAAGCGCGGGAATGCATGTTTGTGTTCGGGAAGCGCCGCGCCTGCCGGTATCTCATAGGTCGCCACCACGACTTGGGCGTTGTTGGCCGGAAATGTGAAGGGCTGGCCAGCGGCCGTCACGTCGGTGGTCAAGACCGGCGTCACGACCGCTTTGTTTTCGCTACCAAAGGACGCCGAGGCAGCAAGGGCAGTGATGATGACTAGCAACAACATTTTCATCTGGAGATCCATGGATCTGAGAGGCAGGAGGTAAAGGCAACGCGATAGCCCGTTCCCGAAGAATAGACGCCGGAGACTGCTCAGGATCGCGGCCTCTTGCGCCGACGCATCGAGGGCATGCGGCGCGATCGCAAGCTCATTTAGGCGACGCCGTCGGTGGGCGCACCGCCAACACGAAGACCGGAACCTTCTCATCAGGACCAAACGGGCCGGACACGACGTTGCGGATCGGCGGGAGGCTTTTCAGATAGTCGACGATCGCTTCGGCATCGGCCCTGCTGAGCTTGGAGAAGGCCTGCCAGGGCATGTTCGGCGAAAGGAGGCGGCCGTCGGGGCGGACGCCGGTTTGGAGAGCGGCGACGATCTGCGTTTTGGTCCAGTTGCCGAGGCCGGTCTCTTTGTCAGGTGTCAGGTTCGGCCCGACGAACACCCCCATTTTGGGGATTTCAAATCCAACGTCAGAGCCCGCCAGGTAACGCGAATTGTCGGGTTTGCCAAAGAAGTAGCCCGGCGTATGACAGTCGTTACAGCCGCCGAATTCGACGAGATAGGCCCCTCGCGAAATGCTCAGCGGGGTTGCGGTCTGCGCTCGCAGGTCAGCGCTTCCAAAGGTGAGGGCGCATGCCATAACAGCAAAAGCGGCGGCACCGATGGAGTGTGTTGTAGGCAAATTCTGTCTCATACGATACGATCCACATCGTGACTAGCGAAGGCGCGCGAAGAGATCGCCATCGTGACGGCGGGTCGCCCCTCCATCGCCGGCCTTGAGGGTGAACCGTACTCTTCTCGCGTTGAACATGTACTGGCGAGGGCTCCATCGGGATTGAACGTGCTTGCTGTTTATGGCCCTCGCTTGCCGCCGCGTGGCGGGTGACGCGAAAACAGAGATCTGCCTCAGCACCCGCCGCCCCGGCGCCAACCGGCCGGCGTTGAGCCGGTGCGGCGCGAGAAGGCTCGGGTGAAGTGGCTCTGATCGGCGAACCCGCATGCCAGGGCGACCTCCGCCAAGCTTTTCTCTCGCTGACGCAGCATCTGCTTGGCGACCTCGATGCGATACCACTGTCGCCAGGCAAACGGCGAGAGTCCGGTCGTCGCCTTAAAGACGCGCGAGAAGTGGCTGGGGGATAGACGACAGGACAACGATATCTCCGCGAGCGAAACCTCGCCGGAGAGATCGGCAGTCAAAAGCTCCTTGGCGCGTCGGACCTGCCAATACGCAAGCCTGCCGGGCATCAAGCTCTGGTCCGTCTTCATCGTGCCATACGCGGTGGCCAGATGCGCTATCAGGGCAAACGTCAGATGCTCCTGAACGAGCCTGCTTGCGCCGTTAGGATCGGACAGTGCGAAACGCAAGCCAGGCTCCAGGATGTTCACGACTGGATCAACCGTCGACCACTCCGCGTCGACGTGGAGGCTGTCGGCTTTCGGGCTGCCGCTCATCTCGGCGAACGCCTTCAGCGCGGCCCTGGGGATCTGCACGTTGATGCTGTCGAATGTCGGCCCCAAACGGGCCTCGCAATGGGCGTCGAGATTCAAAATATGCATCGTCAATCGCGGCACGGCCTTGATGCGGTGATGCCGGCCGTCCAGCCACAGATCATGGGCCGGCAAATCGTCGAGCTGATAGATCATCGCCACCGCATCTTGCGGCTCGCTGTATAGCAGGATGTCCGACCCCAGATCCTGGGCGGTCGAGTTAGTCAGCCGGATGGAATGATACCCTATTGCGACGGCAAGCGAACGCGGAATGCCGCGAAAGGCGTGTCGTTGCTGTAGCTCCGCGGCCATTGGCCAGCTCCTTTCGAAAGGCCAACTCGTTCTGGGGAAGGCGCATCCCATTCTGAGTGACTGTTGATTGCCGTCTGCATAGTCGTTGGCTCGCGATCATTGGGCGGCCATGTCCCAAAGCCGGTCCGCATTGGCGGATTTAGCGCGTAGGGTGCGATCCCCGCGGGCAGATCGGTGCTGCGCTCGGATACGATTTCGGCTTCATTGCAATTGTCGAAATAGCGACCGCTCACACCGGTGAGAACTGGTGTGGCCGCCAGAAGAACCGTAGTCGCGGCCTCTGCTGCGGCGATTTGCGATAGGGCTCGGAGTTCGCAAGCCACCTGTATGGCGCTGAAGATTGGTCGCGACCGCCCCCGGATTCAGCGCGGTGGAGGCGATACCGCTACCATTCCACTTTCGCGTAATGCCCACCGAAAGCAGAGCGCAGGCCGTCTTTGACTGAACATAGGCCAACAGCGGATGGTAGGGGATGAAGCGGAAGTCTGGATCGTCGCGGAAGACCGGCGCAAACAGGTTGCCGGTCGAGGCGACGCAGGCGAGCCGGGCGTCCTCTGAGCGGCAGAGCCAGGGATACAGCCCGGTCGGGAACGCGAAGTGTCCAACAAAGCTAGAGAGGAACTGCAACTCGCGGCCTTCGGCGGTTCGCTGCAGCTCAGGCAACGCCACGATGCCAGCATTGATGATGAGCACGCTCAATGGCGTGTCCCAGCCATCGACGAATTTGCGCACCGACCGCAAATCGGCAAGATCAGGCGCGCGAACCTCGATCGCCTCGTTGCAGGCGGTCGCGCGTAGTTCGGCTGCGACCCTCTCGGAGGCGTCCACCCGCCGCGTGGCGATCGTGACGGCGGCATCAGATGCAGCAAGCGCGCGGACAGTTTCGGTCAAACGCTTCTGGCTCCACCCGTCACCAGGAAGGATTTTCCTGCCAAATCGATGTCCTGCAAAACCTCGATGGCGGTCGAGGAGAAGCCAAAATCTAGCGTGAAGGGGGCCATCGCTGATCTCCGTTCAAAAGTGCGAGACCTAGATGGCAAGCAAGCGTCGTTTGCGTTAGCTCTCTAATATGGAACGGAATGATGAGCCTTATAGAACACTCTCCGACTTGACGCCGGCGGAATTGTCGGCTTTTGCAGCCGTTGCGCGGTACGGCGGCTTTCGTGCCGCAGCACGTGCATTGGGCACAAGTCCTTCGGCATTGAGCCACTCCGTCGCTGGGCTCGAGGCGCGGCTCCATGTGCAGCTTTTCATCCGCACAACACGCAACGTGTCATTGACTGACGTCGGCAAGCGATTTTCAGACGCGCTTTCGCCCGCGCTTGCGCAGCTCGAGCAGGCCGTGCGCGTTCTCAGCGAATACAACGACCGCCCCTCGGGGCTGATCCGCATCAACGCCGCATCCGCCGCGGCCGAGCAGATTTTGGCGCCGGTGATCGTACAATTTCTGAAGGCCAACCAAGACATGCGCATCGAAATCGTATCCGAAGGCGAATTGGTCGATATCGCGCGCGGCGGCTTCGACTGCGGCATACGTGCCAAGGCGCTCGTTCCCGACACCATGGTCGCCGTACCGATCGGACCGGACCTACAGCACATCGTAGTGGCATCGCCCGACTATCTGTACGACGCGCCGCCGCTCAATTCCCCTGCCGATCTGGCGCGGCACCTCTGCATCCAGCTCCGTTTACCTTCCGGCCGCCATTATCGCTGGGAGTTCGAGAGGCATGGCGACGTCATCGTTGTCGACACACAGGGCCGGCTGGAGCTAGATAACTCGCGGTTGATCGGGATTGCCGCACAGTCGGGATTCGGCATTGGATACGTGTCTCGAGCGGTGGTGGAGGCGGATCTGGCGCGTGGGACACTGGTACAGCTCCTAGCCGATTGGACCCCTCCGTATCCTGGCCTTTGCTTGTATTACCCGCGTCATCAGCATCAGAGCGCCGGCATGAGGGCGCTCGTTGCCTTCATCCGACAGAACTTACGTCTCTGAGGTTCTCAGCACCTTAAATCTTCGATAGATCGCCGGCGCGCAATGCGTATCGCACCGCAGCTTGATCTGGCGTTAGAAACGAGGCCGCAAAATCGCCCTGCATCAGAGTTGCTTGGATCTAGCAACGAGGCCACCCCTGAGCGGTGGGCTTCCATCCACGCCATGGGCTACCAAACTGTACCGGCCACAGAAATGTGCTGCTCCACAATGACATCTAGCCGAAGCCGCGGCGCCTGTCTGGTCCTGCCGATTTGCGAAGCTTAAGCCGCCGCCAACTGGTCGTCATATCGCAGTGCCCAGTCGCGGAGCGCGCGGAACACCGGCATGAGCTCAACGCCTGCCTGCGAGAGTTCGTATTCTACGCGCGGGGGTATCTCCGCAAAGGCCGTTCGAATTACGATGCCGTTTCGCTCGAGATCGCGGAGCTGTTCTGTAAGCATGTGCTGGGTGATCCCGGGCAAGGTGCGGCGCAGCGCTCCGAACCGCATCGATCCTTCGAGCAGCACGCAGACGATCTCGATCTTCCACTTGCCGGTGATGACCCGGATCGCGCGCTGGAAACGCATGACGTCGATCGCCTCCGGTCCGGAGCACCCGTCGCACTCCGCCCCGTAGCCCCGCCTCTCTATGGTCTGGTTTTTCATACTACCTCTGCGATTTCATCCTACTTGCTTGAAACGATATAGCGCGCGAAGAGCGAGGCAAGGAGATTGTTGTATGAGTATAGTGCTTGTGACGGGTGGGTCGGGCTTCCTCGGCAGCCGATGCGTCCGTCAGCTGATCGAGGAAGGACACGACCTCCGGGTGACGATCCGCAGTCCGGATCGAGAGCAAGGCGTTCGGGCGATGCTTGGCGATGCCGGCGCCGCGTCGATAGGTTTCCACGTCGCGGACCTACGCAGCGACGACGGCTGGACCGACGCCGTGGAGGGCTGCGACTTCGTCCTCCACGTGGCATCACCGTTCCCTG
>JBARNF010000801.1:0-2814 GCA_049802835.1 Bradyrhizobium sp. | reverse complement strand
CCGCTGCTGCTGACCCCGCCCTCCACCCTGCGCGCGCTGCGCGCCGGCTATCGCCCCGCGCTGCATCCAAGTGCACAGCAACCGTAGCCCGGGCGAGCGCAGCGACCCCGGGACCGCTCTCTCCGCGTATCATGCCGGCGCGAGGGTCCCGCATGTCGCTGCGCTCATGCGGGCTACGGGACCGTGATGGCCGAGCAGTCGCGCCTAGCAGCAGAGGTGCTACGCGAACCGCTGCCGTGCCAGCACCGCGCCGGTGCCGAGCGCCATCAGCTTGGCCTCGGCCACTTCGCGCCGCATCGGCGCCATGCCGCAATTGGTGGTGGCGATGATGTTCTCCTTCGGCACCACCTTCATGACGTCTTCGATGGTCTTGCAGACGTCCTCGGCAGTCTCGATCTCGTCGCTGGCGACGTCGATGACGCCGGCCTGCACGATCTTGTTCTTGAGCAGCCCGAGCAGCTCGATTGGCACCTTCGAATTGCGGCATTCGACCGCGACCTGCTGGATCGCGCTGGCGTCGATGACGGGGAAGGTTTCCTCGTACTGCCGCCATTCGCTGCCGAGCGTCTCCTTCCAGTCGGTGTTGGCCTTGATGCCGTAGCCGTAGCAGATGTGCACGGCGGTCGGGCAGGTCAGGCCCTCGGCGGCGCGCTCGAGCGCCTTGATGCCCCAGTCGCGCACCTCGTCCATGTAGACGTTGAAGGCGGGCTCGTCGAACTGGATCATGTCGATGCCGTCGTCGTGCAGCGCCTTGGCCTCCTGGTTCAACAGCTCGGCAAAGGCGAACGCCATCTTGACGCGGTCGTCGTAGTAGTTGTCGGCGATGGTGTCGATGATGGTCATAGGACCCGGCAACGTGAACTTCAGCGCGCGCGTCGTATGCGTGCGGGAGATGCGCGCCTCGTCGCCATGGACGCGGCCCTTCAGCGACAGCGGCGCCACCACCTGCGGCACCATCGCCTTGTAGCGGTCCTTGCGGATGCCCATCTCGACCTTGTGCGCGAAGTCGATGCCCTCGACGCGCTCGAGGAAGCCGTGCACGAAATGCTGCCGCGACTGCTCGCCCTCGGTGAGGATGTCGATGCCGGAATCCTCCTGCAGCTTCAGCGCCAGGATGGTCGCGTCGCGCTTGGCGCGTGCCAGCTCCTCGCCCTTGGATTTCCACGGGGCCCACAGCACGTTCGGCTCGGCCAGCCATTCCGGCTTCGGCAGCGAGCCTGCGATGGTCGATGGAAACAGCATGGTCGAACTCTCCGTCGCGATGAGGCGGTCAGGCTTGAGCGCCTGTCTGCCATGGCTTACCCTTCAGGTACAGAAGAACGAAGCTGCCTCTCGCGTTCCGCAGCGCGGCATAATGGTTCGCGGCGGGAAGCGGGGCAGGGATCGGGGACGGGATGATCGATCTCTATTATGCGCCGACGCCGAACGGCTGGAAGATCTCGATCATGCTCGAGGAACTCGGGCTGCCCTATAAGGTCGTCCCCGTCGACATCCGCGCCGGCGACCAGTTCAAGCCGGAGTTCCTGGCGATCAGCCCCAACAACCGGATTCCCGCGATCGTCGATCATGCGCCGGCCGACGGCGGCGCGCCGTTCTCCGTGTTCGAGACCGGCGCCATCCTGATCTATCTCGCCGACAAGACCGGCCGCTTCCTGCCCGAGGGGCTGCGGGCGCGCTCGCGTGTCATCCAATGGGTGATGTGGCAGATGGCGGGGCTCGGACCGATGATGGGCCAGCACGGCCATTTCGCACTCTATGCGGCGGAGAAGATTCCCTACGCGATCCAGCGTTATCGTGATGAGGTCATCAGGCTGTTCCACGTGCTCGACGTGCAGCTCGGCAACACCGGGGCTTATGTTGCGGGCGACGACTACTCGATCGCCGACATCGCCTGCTTTCCGTGGATGATGACGCACAAGGCGCAGGGGTTTGCGCTCGACGACTATCCCCACATCAAGCGCTGGTACGCGACCTTGCGCGCCCGGCCGAAGCTGCAGGCGGGGCTGGCGATCGGCAAGTTCGTGAAAGAGCCGTTCAACGACCAGTCGCGCCATGTGATGTTTGGTGGACAGGCAAAGGAGATGATGGGGAAATCGTAAACTCTCCCCACGTCATTGCGAGCGCAGCGACGCAATCCAGGGCCCCAGTCAAGATTCTGGATTGCTTCCGCCGTCGCCCTTCGGGCTTTGGCGGACACGTCGCTGCGCTCGCAATGACGAAATCACATAGACCGAGGATACACCCATGATCGAATTCTTCTTCGACTGCTCCAGCCCCTGGACCTATCTCGCCTTCCACAACATCCAGCCGCTCGCGCGCGAGTTCGGCGTCGACATCGTCTGGCGGCCGATTCTCGTCGGCGGCATCTTCAACACCGTCAATCCCAGCGTCTATGCGCAACGTGAGACGCCGGTGCCAGCCAAGGCGGCCTACATGCTGAAGGACCTCGGCGACTGGGCGCGCTCGGCCGGGCTCAGGATCAAGATGCCGCCATCGGTGTTTCCGGTGAACAGCGTCAAGGCGATGCGCGGCTGCATCTGGCTGGGGCAGGACATGGTGCCGTTTGCGCGCGCTGTGTTCGAGATCTACTGGGGCGAGGACCAGGACATCTCGCAGGACGCGGTGCTGACCGAGGTGTGCCGGCGTGTCGGCATCGATCCGAAGGATTTCTTCGCGGGCATCGCGCAGCAGGGCATCAAGGACCAGCTGCGCATCAACACCGAGGAGGTCGTCAAGCGCGGCGGCTTCGGCTCGCCCACCATCTTCGTCGATATGACCGACATGTATTTCGGCAACGATCGCCTGCCGCTGATC
>JBARNF010000800.1:0-3559 GCA_049802835.1 Bradyrhizobium sp. | reverse complement strand
GCACCCGCAACCGCCTGCGTCACCGCCGTGAGCCCAGGCGTGCCGCGTGCCTCGATCTCGCTGCGCATTGGGGTGCCCTGGCAGAACGCCATCGCCGGCTCATGCGGCGACGCCGCGCGACTGCAATGTGTGACCGTCTCGATGACGATGTCGGCGAATCCAGCTTCGGTCAGGTCGGCCTTGATCCGGCCGGTGTCGTAGTAGCCGTGCGGAGTCCGCGTGAAGAACTGCGGCGGGTTCTCGGGGAAGATCTCCTGCAGCGTCTCGTGCACCACATGGGGAAACTCGTTGTCCTCGATCCGGTCCCAGACGTTGAAGACGAAACGTCCGCCTTGTCTCAGCACGCGTCGCGCTTCGGCATAGCCCTTGACGCGATCGGGGAAGAACATCACGCCGAACTGACACGCGACAGCGTCGAAGCTCGCATCGGCAAAGGGCAGGGCCAGCGCATCGGCTTGCCGCCACGTCATCCGGTTCTCATCGGCGAGATGCGTCTTCGCCTGCATCAGCATCGGCTCGTTGAGGTCGGTCGCCGTAACCCGAACCTGCGGCGGCAGCCGTGCATGCAGCGCCCTCGTGACCACGCCGGTGCCCGCCGCCGTCTCCAGCACGTCGCGCGGCTGTCGAGCCCTGATACGCTGCGCAAGATCCTGCGCGTAGGGCTCGAAAATCAGCGGAACCATGAGCTGATCGTAGATCTGGGGGATCGATCCGGTGAATGCCTTGTCGGATGCCGTCATGGCTTGCTCCTGTTCCAAAGGGGCGGGGGGCGACCAGGCGGTCCGCGCCTGCGGGCGAGGTGCGCGCCTTCACGTCCGTCTTGCCAGTCGGCCGCCCGGTTCACACCCGCGGCTCTTGACATTCACTCTCGACAGTCAGATACTTCTGTCATGACAGAAATAACCGGCAAGAAAGAACTTCCTCCTGCTGTCGAGCGCTTCATCCTCAATTGGGGCGACATGGGCGACCAGTGGGGCGTGAACCGCTCGGTGAGCCAGATCCACGGCTTGTTGTATCTGGCGGAGAAGCCGATGACGGCGGAGGACATCGCCGACACACTCGGCATGGCGCGCTCCAACGTGTCCAACTCGTTGAAGGAGCTGCTGGCCTGGGACCTGATCCGGCGCGTGCCGATCCTCGGCGACCGCCGCGATCATTTCGAGGCGGAGACTGACATCTGGGAGGTGGCGCAGCGGATCGCCGCCGGCCGCAAGGAGCGCGAGATCGATCCCGCCATCGCGGCGCTGCGCGCCTGCGTCGCGGAAGCGACCGATGATCCTGCGATCAGCGCAGTCGCAGCCAGGCGGCTGAAGGACATGCTGGCGTTCACCGAGCTCGTCGACCGCTGGTACGTGCAGATGCTGAAAGTGCCGCGGCCGCGTCTGGTGGCGCTGATCAAGCTGGGCGAGAGAATCGCAAATCTGCTGCCGTCGGGACGATCCAGGTCGGGCAGCGCGTAGATGAGTGGAGGGCGTCATGGTGACGATGCGACATCTCGGACTTGCAACGCCCTCCAACGCCAGGCTCCGTGACGATCACAGGTTCCGCGCGCTGCTGTCGCCCGAGGACTGGGGACGGCTGCCGGTGTCGATCTGGCGCCGCTTCTCCAAGCGTCTCGCCGACGGCGCGACCGTCGTCTATGTCGGCGAGGTCGACGATGCCGAGATCAGCCGCGCCGGCTTCTGGTTCGCGCAACTTGCCCGCCTGATCGGCGGCCCGCTGCCGACCTCGAGCGCCACCGGCGTGCCGATGATCGTCGCGGTGACGGAAGACGCCGCCAGCGGCGGTCAGATCTGGACCCGGATCTGTGGTCGCCCTCATGGCTTCCCGCAGGTGATCCATTCGGCGAAGCGCTTCGCCGGTCCCACGGGCCTCGAGGAATATCTCGGCCTCGGTCTCAGTATGAGTCTGCGTGTCTGCGTCGCCAACGGTGCGCTCGAATTCCACAGTGCCGGCTACACGTTCGCGGCTGCAGGGCGGCGCTGGACACTGCCGGCCTGGCTGACGCCCGGCGATCTCACCGTCACCCATTCCGATTTCGGCGGCGGCGCCTTCCGCTTCTCGCTGGAGATCATCCATCCGCGCTTCGGCCGCATCATCCGCCAGAGCGCCGTGTTCCGGGAGTCCTCGCCATGACGCCGCTGCTGTGGTCGCTGATCGTCCTCCAGATCGTGATGGGCGTGTTCGACACCTTCTATCATCACGAGTTCACCGAGCGCCTCGCCTGGCGGCCGTCGCAGCGTGGCGAGCTGAAGCTGCACGGCATGCGCAATCTGCTCTATGCGGTTCTGTTCGCCATCCTCGGCTGGAGCGAGGCGCACGGGCTGTTTGCAATGCTCGTGCTCGCGGTGCTCCTTGCCGAGATCGCGATCACTTTGACCGATTTCGTCGAGGAGGACCTGACGCGCAAGCTGCCGCCCAGCGAGCGCATCAATCACACGCTTCTCGCGATCAACTACGGCGCCGTCCTGATGCTGCTTGTGCCGCTCCTGATCGGCTGGGCGATGCAGCCGTCCGCGATCGTGCCTGTCTATGCCGGCCTGTTGAGCTGGATCGCTGCGGCAGCCGCGATCGGCGCGAGCCTGTGCGGCCTGCGCGATTTCACCGCGGCGAGGCGGCTTGCGCGCATGTCGGAGCCCGACGCGGCGGAACTGGCCGCGGCGCTGCCGCCGGCGCAGACCGTGCTCGTCACGGGTGCGACCGGCTTCATCGGCGTGCGCCTCATTGTGAGCCTCGCTGCGGCCGGTCATCACGTCATCGCCCTGGTCCGCGATCCGGCCAAGGCCGCCGCCTTGCCGCCGCCGCTGACCTTGATCACCGGTCTCGACCAGCTCGCGGCCGACACCCGCATCGATGCGATCGTCAATCTCGCGGGCGAGCCGATCGGCGACGGCGCGTGGACGACCGCCAAGCGCGCGACGATCCTGCAGTCGCGCCTCGCCACGACGGAGGCCATCGTGGCGCTGATCGCGCGGCTCGACCGCAAGCCGAAGGTTCTGGTCAATGGCTCGGCGGTCGGCTGGTACGGCCTGTGGCAGGACCAGCCGCTGACGGAATCCGCCAAGTCGCATGCGTGTTTCAGCCACGACCTCTGCGAGGCCTGGGAGCAGGCGGCGCGCGCCGCCAAGGCGCATGGCGTGCGGGTGGCGCTGTTGCGGATCGGGCTCGTGGTCGGCCGCGACGGCGGCTTCCTGTCGCGCATGCTGACGCCGTTCGAGTTCGGGCTCGGCGGCCCGTTCGGCTCGGGCCTGCAGTGGATGTCCTGGATCGAGCGCGACGATCTCGTCCGGCTCATCGCGCATGTGATCGCCACCGACACCATCACTGGTCCGGTCAACGCAACGGCGCCGCTGCCGGTGCGCAATCTGGCCTTCACGGCCGAGCTCGCGCGCTGCCTGCGGCGTCCGGCGCGGTTGCGGATCCCCGCCGGCCTGTTGCGCCGGATCGGCGGCGATTTCGCCGAGGAACTCCTGCTCGGCGGCCAGCGCGTGGTGCCGAACAAGGCGCTGTCGAGCGGCTTCGTGTTTCGTCACCAGAGCCTGCGTAGCGCGCTCGAAGC
>JBARNF010000799.1:0-2672 GCA_049802835.1 Bradyrhizobium sp. | reverse complement strand
GGGAGACGACGCCGCGCACATTGACGCCGCGGTATTTCTTGCGGCCGGGCGTCAGCTCGCGCAGGGCCAGCACCACCTCGCGGCCGGAGAGCGTTGCGGCGCGATCGCGCACGAAGGCTTCGTATTCATTGGCCATGGTCGTGCTCCTCAGCTCAGCCCGAGCGCTTGCCAGCGCTTGCGCACCTTCTGCTCGACCTCGGGCGAATACATCGAATCGAGCGTCGCGCGGATCGGCGTCGCGTCCTTCGGCCAGTCGGGCGGCCAGGTGGCGTCGAAGGCGACGCTGGCGCCCTCCTGCTTCACCCGCTCGTCCTGGCTGTAGGCGGGCGTGAGCGCGTTGGCGCGGCCCTGGTAGGTGTGGATATGGGTGCCGCGCTCGGGATGGCACTTGGTGGAGAAGGCGTGGATCACCAGCGACATGTTGAACACGTCGACGTCGTCGTCCACCACGATGATCTTGGAGATGAGCGCGCGGCGCGCGGTCAGGATCTCGACGATGCGCTTGGCCACCGCGGGGCCGCCCTGGCGGCGCTTGACCGAGATGATGGCCATGTGCACGCCGCTCTCCGGCGGCACGTAGACGTCGACCACCGGAATGCCGTGCTTCTCCAGCCGCCGCTTGATGGCGATGGCGCCGGAGATCGAGGTCGTCACCGCGCTCGAATCCATGAAGCCGGTGGTATCGAGGGTGAGGATGGGATTGCGCCGGTGCGTGATCGCGGTCACCCGGGCGCAGATGGAGTTGCCCATCTCGCCGCTGCGATAGCCCGGATACTCGCCATACGGCCCCTCCTGGGCGATGCCGTGCGGCAGCACCTCCGCCTCGATCACGATCTCGGCGGTGGCGGGAACGTAGAGATCGTTGGTCTCGCACTTCACCAGCGGCACGGCGCGCTGGCCGAGCCCGCCGGCGAGGTTCGCCTCGTCGCCCTCGAGCAGGAAGGTCGCCGCCGAGGCGAGATGGCTCGGCAGGTCGGCGCCGATGACGATGGCGATCGGCATGGGCTTGCCCTGCGGGGCGTAGCCTTCCAGCAGCATCTTGCCGAGATGGCTGGTCGGGCGCGGATAGCCGGTGAGCAGCGTCTCGTTGTGCACCATGAACCGGTACATGCCCCAGTTCACCCAGTCGCCCTCGGCGCTCTTGGAGACGACCAGGTCCCAGGTGCCGAGATAGCGCCCGCCGTCGCCCTCGTGCACCATCGGCACCGGCAGGTCGAACAGATCGACCTTGTCGGCCGGAATGACGACCTCCTTGCACGGCGCGTCGTTGACCCGGATGGGCGGGATCAGCTTCTGCTCGCGCTCGGCGTAGATCTCGTAGAGGCGCCGCACCGGCGTGTCGGGCGGCAGGCCGAGACCGGCGGCGAAGCGCCGCCAGCCGACCACCGGGTTCGCCAGCACGCGCCAGCCCGGATAGTCCTTGACGTTGTTGAACAGGAAGGCCGGGCCGCCGCGCTCGCAGCTCAGCCGGCCGATGCCGGCGAGCTCCTGGTCCCAGTCCACCTCGTCATTGACGCTGACGATGTCGCCGGAGCGCTCGATGGCGGAGAGAAAAGTTCGCAGATCTTCGGGTGCCACGTGGTCCTCGCCTGAATCGGGTTCGCCAACCGCGTGCCGGCCTCGGAGGCCGGCGACTGAACGTTCGCATTGCGAACTTAATTTCGATAGTGTAGTCTATATCGCTGTTATGCTGGTCCGTCAACGCGAATGTTGTGTGCGCAATGCGAACAATTTCGAAAACACTGGATGATAAGCGCAAGCACGACCGCGACTTCGTCGGCGCGCTGGAGAAGGGCCTCGCCGTCATCGAGGCGTTCGACACCGCGGTGCCCCAGCTCACGTTGACCGCCGCCGCGCGCAAGACCGGACTGACCCGCGCCGCCGCCCGCCGCTATCTCCTCACCCTGGTCGCGCTCGGCTATGCGGAGACCGACGGCAAGATCTTTCGGCTGATGCCGCGCGTCCTGCGCCTGGGCTATGCGTATCTCTCCACCGCATCGCTGCCGAAGCTCGCCCAGCCGATCCTCGACCGCATCGGCGAGCGGGTGCGAGAAGTGGTGTCGCTCGCGACGCTGGACGGCACCGAGGTGGTGTTCCTCGCCCGCTCGGCGAGCCGCCGCGTCCTTTCCGCCACCACCAGCGTCGGCATGCGGCTGCCGGCCTATTGCACCGCCATGGGCCGCATCATGCTCGCCGGCCTTTCCGACGCGGAGGCGGAGCGCCTGCTCGCCAGCATGCCCTTGAAGCGCCTCACCCCGCGCACCAGGATCGACATGGGCGACCTCATGGCCGAGATCGCGGCCGCGCGGACGAACGGGTACGCGGTGAGCGACGAGGAGCTCGAGATGGGCCTGCGCTCGATCGCGGTGCCGGTCACCAATGCGCAGGGCCAGGTGATGCTGGCGATGAGCGTCAGCCTGCAGGCCGCGCACATGACGGTGGAGGAGATGGAGGAGAAGATCCTGCCGGAGCTGAACGCGGCACGGCCGGCGATCTCGTCGATGCTGTAGTTTTATCCAGGTTGTGGCGAGGCGCATCCGCGGTCTTCACCTCGCCCCGCTTGCGGGGAGAGGTCGACATGCCGAGCGCAGCGAAGGCGTGTCGGGTGAGGGGGCGTTGCGAGAGTCCCGAGCCTGCCGAGAGGCCCCCTCACCCGCCTCGCGGCTTTGCCG
>JBARNF010000798.1:0-2505 GCA_049802835.1 Bradyrhizobium sp. | reverse complement strand
TCGTGCTTCTGCGCACGATCCGGCTGCGCTGAAGGCGCTCGTGGCCCAGCATGGCGTGACCATGATCCAGGCGACGCCGTCGAGCTGGCGCATGCTGCTCGATCACGAAGGGATTGACGCGTGGCTGCCTAACCGGTGCCGCGTGCTGAGCGGCGGCGAGGCGCTGGCGCCTGATCTGGCGCGGCGGTTGACCGCGTTGAGCCGCGACATCTGGAACCTGTATGGGCCAACCGAGACCACGGTGTGGTCGGCACGCCATCGGCTCGATGTTGATGATCCGACGCCGATGCTCGGTGGACCGATCGGGAACACCACGCTGTACGTGCTCGACGATGATCTCAACCTCGCGCCAGTCGGCGTGACCGGAGAGCTGTTCATCGGTGGCGAGGGATTGGCGCGCGGCTATTGGAAACGTGCTGGGCTGAGCGCCGAGCGCTTCATGCCCGATCCGTTCGGTGCCGCCGGGGCGCGGCTGTACCGTACGGGCGACCTTGCGCGCTGGCGGTCCGATGGCGTGCTCGACCACGTCGGCCGCGCCGACCATCAGGTGAAGATCCGTGGCCACCGCATCGAGCTCGGCGAGATCGAGGCGCGGTTGCGGGCGCAGCCTGGCGTACGCGATAGCGTCGTGGTGGCGCAGGAGCTCGGCGGCAGCCGGCAATTGGTCGGTTATGTCAGCGGCGATGATGCGCTCGATGGCGCGGCCTTGCGCGCGGCGCTCGTGTCGATGCTGCCGGACTACATGGTGCCGTCGCGGGTGATGGTGCTGCCAAAGCTGCCGCTGACGCCGAACGGCAAGGTCGACCGCAAGGCGCTGCCGTTGCCCGATGCGCGCCCGACCGAGCCGCAACGCGTCGCGCCGCGCAACCCGACCGAGGCCGCGCTGGCTGCGATCTGGGCCGAGCTGCTGCATCAGGAAGACGTTAGCGTCACCGACAATTTCTTCGAGCTCGGTGGCGATTCCATCATCTCGCTGCAGATGATCAGCCGCGCGCGTCGCGCGGGTCTAGTGTTGGAGCCCAGAGATGTGTTTCGGCACCAGACCATCGAGCTGCTCGCGCCAGCCTGCCGAGCTACGGAGGACGTTCAGCCGACATCTTTCCTGGCGCGCGGTGCGCTATCGGGCCTCACCGGTGAGGAGCTCGAGCGGCTTGGTCTCGACTGGGACCGCATCGAGGACATCTACCCGCTGTCGCCGATGCAGCAGGGCATGCTGTTCCACAGCCTGCGCGATGCCGGCAGCGGCGTCTATGTCAACCAGGTCAGCGTCGAAGTCCGCGGGCTGGATATCGAGCGCCTGCGCATGGCGTGGCAGGAGGTGTCCGCACGCCATCCGATGCTGCGCACCGGCTTCCTCTGGCGTGAGTTGTCCGGTTCGCCGCTGCAAGCAGTCTATCATCACGCGACCGTGCCGTTCGAAACGGACGACTGGCGTGGGCAGGTCGTCGACGAGAACAGGCTTTCGGCGGCACTGGCTGCGGAGCGTGACGCCGAGTTCGATCTCGCGCAGCCGCCGTTGCAGCGCGTGCGCCTGCTGCGCGTGGAGGACGATTGCGACCGCCTGATCTGGACCTATCACCACATCCTGATGGACGGTTGGAGCTCGGCCCGCTTCATCGGCGAGATCCTGCAGTGCTATGCCGGGCGGACGCTCGCGCCCAATCCGACGCATTACCGCGACTACGTCGCCTGGCTTCTGGCCCAGGATGCCCAGGCTGCCGAGCGTTTCTGGCGCGGACAGCTGGCCGCCTTCGATCAGCCGACGCAATTGGCCGATGCGTTCGGCGCGCGCCGCCACGATGCGCAGGGGCACCGACGGTGCTATACGCGCCTCGGAGAGGACGCGACGTCTGCTTTGAAGGCGTTTGCCCGCTGTGAGCGCATCACTCTGAACACCCTCATCCAGGGCGTCTGGGCGCTGCTGCTGCAGCGCTACACCGGACAGCGGACCGTTACGTTCGGCGTCACAGTGGCGGGCCGTCCCGCTGGTCTCGACGGAGCCGAGCAGATGATCGGCCTGTTCATCAACACGCTGCCGATGATCGAGACACTTCCGCCGGCCGCCAAGATCGGCGATTGGTTACGCGCGATGCAGACCAGCAACGTCGCGATCCGCAACTATGACCATACGCCGCTCTACGACATCCAGAGCTGGGCCGGCCGCAATGGCGAGTCCATGTTCGACAGCATCATCGTGTTCGAGAACTATCCGATCGAACGCGGCATGCTGCAGGGCGACGGCTCGCTTCAGTTCGGCGGCCTGCGCAACGTCGACGTGACCAACTATCCTATGGATCTGTCGGTCATGGTCGAGGACACGCTGCAGGTCGAGTTCACGTACATGCCGAGCCACTTCACGTCCGTGGAGGCCGAGCAGATCAGAGCGCAGTTCGAACGTCTGCTGACGGTTGTGACGCAGGATTCCGAGGTCAGGCTGGGCGCGATCGATGCGGCCACCGTCCAGGATACGGAGCGGGCGCTCATCTGTAACAGCCATGCGACGCC
>JBARNF010000797.1:0-3603 GCA_049802835.1 Bradyrhizobium sp. | reverse complement strand
ATTACTTGGAGCGGCGGCGCCGTTGCTGGCCGAGCCCCATCTGCTTCGCCAGTTGCGACCGGGCGGCGGCATAGTTCGGGGCGACCATGGGATAGTCCGCCGGGAGAGCCCATTTCTCCCGGTATTGCTCCGGCGTCATGTTGTATTGCGTGCGCAAATGGCGCTTGAGCGACTTGAACTTCTTTCCGTCCTCGAGACACACGATGTGCTCGGGCGTGATCGACTTCTTGACGGAAACGGCTGGCTTCAGCGGCTCCGCCGGCGCCTCGGTCTGACCGCCCGACACGCGGATCAGGGCGGAATGCACCTGATTGATCAATCCCGGGATTTCACCCGCCGATACCGTGTTGTTGCTCACGTAGGCGGACACGATATCCGCCGTCAACTCAATGTAGTGCCCCGATGTGCTATCGCTCATAACGTTCAATCCGTGTTGACCGCCCAAGATGCACCGTGTCGAAACCTTCAGGAATGGGCGTTTATCCTTCGAGACCTGCCGCGGGGGCCACGAACGCGCCCCCGACGAATCGAATAAGGCCCTTGGTTTTACTATGTCCATACATGGGATGCAAGAACAGAATCGCTCCGGGTAGAATTACACATAACATTTGCGCAGCATTGTGTTGGAACGATACATGGCACTACAAGGTTGTACAGGAAGATTTTTCGTTACCCTCAGAGATGCGGCGCGGCAATTCCGGTCGAACCGCAACGATGCCGGCTGGCGCAGACGTGACTTGAGCGGGTACGCGCCGATGCCTAGATCAGCATCCCGCTGCCCTTGCCTCGTGGAGGTCGTGTCATGACTTCAACCGCCGAACGCCGTCCCAAGATCATGAAGACCGACGACGACTGGCGGCGCGAGCTCACCTCCGAACAGTATCACGTCACCCGCGAGCACGGGACGGAACGGGCGTTCACCGGTCCGCATTGGAACGAGAAGCGCGCCGGATTGTATTCATGCGTGTGCTGCGGAACCGCGTTGTTTTCCTCCGCGACCAAATTCGAGTCCGGAACGGGGTGGCCGAGCTTCTTTGCGCCGATCGAGGATGGCGCGGTCAGCGAGCACGAGGATCGCTCGTGGCTCATGCGCCGCACCGAGATTCGTTGCGCGAGCTGCGACGCCCATCTCGGTCACGTCTTTCCCGACGGGCCGAAGCCCACCGGCCTGCGGTATTGCATGAACGGGACGGCGCTCGCCTTCGCGCCGAAAATACCGGACAAGTAGGGTCGGCGCACGACGTTGTTTGAAACCAACCCGTGACCATCTACACCCGCACGCATCGTTTATGAGCGCCCCACCATGCTCGACCGCACCCCCGAGACGATCGCGTCGCCGCGCGCGCTGGAAGAGCCATCCTCCTCGGTATGGCACGGCGTCACCCTGACCGATGAATACGCTTGGTTGAAGGACCCCAACTGGCAGGCGGTGATGCGCGACCCGAGCCTGCTCGATGTGCGCATCCGCTCCTACCTCGAAGCCGAGAATGCCTATGCCGACGCGGTGCTCGCGCCGACCGGTCCGCTGCAGGAAAAGTTGTTCGGCGAGATGAAGGCGCGGATCAAGGAGGACGAATCGAGCGTCCCCGCCCGCGATGGTCCGTTCGCCTACTTCGTCCGCTACCGCGAGGGCGGACAGCATCCGGTCGTGTGCCGCGAGCCGCGCGAGGGCGGACCGGCGCAGGTGCTGATCGACGGCGATGAGCTCGCGGCCGGGAAGAGCTTCTTCCAGCTCGGCAGCACGACCCACTCGCCCGACCATCGACGGCTGGCGTGGATATCGGATGAGATGGGCTCGGAGTTCTACACCGCGCGAATTCGCGATCTCGCCGCCGGGCGCGACTTGCCCGACGTCGTCCCCGAGGTGTCCGGGCCGGTGGTCTGGACCAAGGATTCCGCGGCCTTCTACTACGTCCACCTCGATCCGCAGCATCGTCCGACCACGGTCTTTCGCCACCGCATCGGAACCGACGTCGCCCAGGATACGCTCGTCTTCGAGAGCAAGGACCCGGGATTCTTCGTCGCGATCTCGCGGCTGCAGTCCGGAGAGTTTGCGGAAATCGCGCTGCACGACCACGAGACCTCGGAGGGCTGGCTGCTCGATCTCGCCGACGGCGAAGCCAAGCCCTCGCTGGTCGCTCCGCGCGAGACGTCGGTGCGCTACGACATCGAGCATCACCCCGCACTCGATGACAAGCCCGCGCTGATCATTCGCACCAACGCCGACAGCGCCGAGGACTTCAAGATCGTCTGGGCGCCGCTCGATACGCCCGGGCGCGAACACTGGCGCGATCTCGTTCCGCACCGTCCCGGCGTCTACCTCTTGACCTATATGGTCCTCGCCGACTGGCTGATCCGGCTCGAACGCGAGGACGGGCTGCCGCGCATCGTCGTGCGGCGGCTCACCAGCGGAGATGAGCACCAGATATCTTTCCCCGAGGAGGCCTATTCGCTCGGCATCGAGCACGGCTACGAGTTTGCGACCGACATGCTGCGGTTCGACTACTCCTCCATGACCACGCCGACCGAGACCTGGGACTACGACCTCGTCGACCGCGCGCGCATGCTGCGCAAGCGCCAGGAGGTACCGAGCGGCCACGACCCCTCCGACTATGTCACGCGCCGGCTGCACGCGCCGACCGCCGACGGCGAGACCGTCCCGATCTCGCTCCTCTATCGCAAGGACACCGCGCTCGACGGCAGCGCGCCTGCCCTCGTTTACGGCTATGGCGCCTACGGAATATCGATTCCCGCCGCCTTCAACACCAACCGCCTGTCACTGGTGGACCGCGGCTTCGTCTATGCCATCGCCCATATCCGCGGCGGTGCGGAGAAGGGATGGCGCTGGTACCGCGAGGGCAAGCTTGCGAAAAAGCAGAACACGTTCCGCGACTTCATCGCCGCGGTCGAGTATCTGGTCGGCAGCGGCATCGTCGCGCCGGGAAAGGTCGTGGCGCAGGGCGGCTCGGCCGGCGGCATGCTGATCGGGGCCATCGCGAACGCCCGGCCCGATCTGTTCGCCGGCCTGATCGCCGAGGTGCCCTTCGTCGATGTGCTCAACACCATTCTCGACGAGACGCTGCCGCTCACCCCGCCGGAATGGCCGGAATGGGGCAATCCGATCACCGACGTGGAAGCCTTCCACACCATCCGCACCTATTCCCCCTACGACAATGTGCGCGCGCAGGCCTATCCGGCGATGCTGGCGCTCGCCGGCCTCACCGACCCGCGGGTGACTTATTGGGAGCCGGCGAAATGGGTGGCGCGGCTGCGCCGCCTGAAGACCGACGACAATCTCATCGCGTTCCGCACCAATCTCGACGCGGGACATCAGGGAGCGTCCGGCCGCTTCGAGCGCCTCAAGGAAGTCGCGCTCACCTCTGCCTTCGCGATCACTGCGGCGGCGTCCACCGTATAGGCGAACGCTTCATCCATCCTGCTCGAGATGGATGCGCAGTTCGTCGATCGAGGCGAAGCGCACGGTGCCTTGCGCGAGCTGCGCCTCGATCGAGCCGTCGGTGTAGAGCGTGTAGGCCATCCCGTCGATCACGCCGGACTTGAGAATGGAGACCGGCGTCGCCTCGGCCGGAGCGGGAGCTGGCG
>JBARNF010000796.1:0-2076 GCA_049802835.1 Bradyrhizobium sp. | reverse complement strand
GTGATGGAGGAGCTCGTCAAGTTCACGCTGCTGACGCGCGACCGCGCCGACTATCTGGTCGACCGCTATTCCGAGCGGAAGGAAACCGCGGCGGAGCTGTCGAAGCGGGTCAATCAGAGGTCGATTTGATTGGTTCTGCTAATCGCCGCAGCGCGTACAACCGAACCGCCAGCCGCGCCCATCTCGCCGCCTCCTGGCGAAAGCACGCATCACGCGTGGGCCGGCCGAATTCGTCAATTCTTTCAGGCTGATTTGAACTCTGTTTGCAACCACGGCGGCGCTCCCCTCGCCATGCGCCACCGACCAACGACTGTCGACAGCGAGGAGAGATTGGGGGACCTACGCCACCTTCCCGAGCGAGTGCCTCTTGGGGGTAAATCCGGGTCTTCCACGAGGAACAGGTTGTGAATAGCAGCATATTCGAGTAGCGATTGCCCGATCGGTATTTCGGAACTTGGTCCGAGGCACAAATTGCCCAATAAGACGATTTCAGTCGCGGTTTCCGATTTCGGAGCCAGCGCAAAGGCGAAGTTGAAGAACCCGGCCGTCACCGGTGCACCCGAAGATCAGCTTCGCGCTCCGCTCGAGTCCTTTCTCCATGACATCGCGGAAATCTGCGGCCTGCCATCCGCGTCGCTGTCTCTTGTCGGAGAGACAACGCTGTCTCACCTGCAGACGCGGCCGGACTACGCGGTCACGATCAGCAAGGCACTCGTCGGATTTGTTGAAGTCAAGGCGCCGGGCAAGGGAGCCGATCCTCGCAAATTTTCCGACCCGCACGACAAGGCTCAATGGGAAAAGCTGAAATCGCTGCCGAACCTTCTGTACACTGACGGCAACGCCTTCAGTCTTTGGCGTGACGGAGAGCTGATCGGAAAAATCGTTCATCTTGACGGAGATATCGAATCGTCCGGAACGAAGCTCGCTGCTCCCGCCACGCTCGCGCCAACCATCGACGACTTCTTCCGGTGGAATCCCATCCCGCCGAAGTCTGCGAAGAAATTGGCGGAGGTCTGTGCTCGCCTCTGTCGTCTCCTGCGGGACGAAGTCGTCGAGCAGATGCAGCATGGCAACGCAGGTCTGACTGCGCTTGCTCATGACTGGCGTAAGCTGCTCTTCCCTCAAGCCGACGATACCCAATTCGCGGACGGTTATGCGCAGGCGGTCGCGTTCGGCCTTCTGGTCGCTCGATCGCGGGACATTTCCTTGGCCGGCGGTATCGATCATGCAGCCCAGGAATTGCGGAAATCCAATTCGCTGATCGCGACCGCGCTGCGGCTGCTGACGGATGAGGTGACCAACCAAGAGGCCCTGAAGACGTCGCTCGCGACGCTCACGCGCGTCCTTGAGGAGGTCAATTGGCACACGATCAGCAAAGATAGGCCAGAGGCGTGGCTCTATTTCTACGAGGATTTTCTGGAGGTCTACGACAACAAGCTGAGAAAGCGCACCGGCTCCTACTATACGCCACCGGAAGTCGTGGCCGCGATGGTCAACCTTGTCGACGAAGCATTGCGCGGCCCCTTGTTTGAACGCGCAAATGGCTTTGCCGCCGCCGACGTGATCGTGGCGGACCCGGCTGTGGGCACCGGGACGTTCCTTCTTGGAGTGCTCCGCCGTATCGCCTCAACCATATCGCAAGACCTTGGTCCAGGTGCGGTTCGGGGCGCAATCGAGGCAGCAGCGAAACGCTTGATCGGATTCGAACTCCAGTTCGGGCCCTTCGCGGTCGCCCAGTTGCGAATCATTGCAGAAATGCAGGCGTTGATGGCAACGACAGCAAAGGCATCGCCCACAATTCCCGAGCTTCGGTTGTTTGTCACGGACACGCTCGGCAACCCCTTCATCGAAGATGAGAACCTTGGTCAACTCTACGCTCCGATCGCAAAATCACGTCGCGATGCCAACGCTATCAAGAAAACACAGCCCATCACCGTCGTGATTGGCAACCCGCCTTACAAGGAGAAAGCCGAGGGGCGCGGCGGTTGGATCGAAGCTGGCTCGGGCGGTAAGTTGGCGGCTGCCCTCGACAGGTGGAGACCACCTCCAGAGTGGGGCGTCGGTGCGCACGGCAAG
>JBARNF010000795.1:0-2639 GCA_049802835.1 Bradyrhizobium sp. | reverse complement strand
GGACGTACTCAGGACGCATTCCGCTCTTATTTCATTTTTCCGGAGACTCTGACCATGAAATACCTCGGCGCCCCGAGCTCCGGCTCCCAGGCTGGAACAACCGCCTCGCGGAATCGCTTCGGACAATACCTTCGCACGCGGGCGAGCCCGGTGCAGCCTCGAACGCCGGCTCAGCTGAACCAGCGCGCGCGGATGACAACCAACGCGGCCGCCTGGCGTGCGCTCACCGACGCACAACGGGCGGGCTGGTTGTCGCTCGGGCTGATGATCACCCGCACCGACTCCCTCGGCTCCAGCTACGACTTCAACGGCTTCATGGCGTACTGTTCTGTCAACAACAACAAATTGGACGCCGGCGACGCGGCGGTTTCAGATGCACCCGCAATCGTCACCCCCGCCGACCTACTCACGGTCACCATCACCCTCACCGCCGCCGCCCTCTCGATCGCGTACACCGCAACGCCGCTCGCCGCCGGCAACCGACTCTTCATCTTCGTCAGCCCCCAGCAGTCCGCCGGCCGAAAGTTCAACGGGGACTATCGCCTACTCTCGGTCACAGCCGCCGCCGCCGCCTCCCCCAGCAACTCCCTAGCGGCTTACACGGCAAAATTCGGGGTTCCCATCGTCGGTAACCGGATTTTCTTCAGCCTGCAGACGTACCAAGGCGGCTTCAAAGGAAGCCCCTTCAACGTCAGCCAGGTGGTGGCCTAACCATGGGACGCTGGGCACAACGCCGAATACGTGGCGGAGGCTCGGCGCCATCGCCAAGCTGCATCAACGTCATTGCCGCCCACCAGACAGTCACGCCTCAAGTAGTCGCCGTCACATTTTCTGGCGACGTAACCGCCCTAAGCATCGATGCGGACTGGTTCGCGATCGGCGGCACGAACGCGAGCTCAATCCTCGGGATGGTAGGTGTAAACACCGTCCTCCTTACCGACGGCGGTTGGGATCCCGACTCAAGCGGGACAGCCTGGGATTGGAACGCCGCCGGCGCCGGGTTCTGCAGTGAGGAACAAGTCGGCATCGTCGCCGCGTGATATATCCGCCGGACTGCAATAAGACTACCATTGGACGCATCGCGTTGGCCCGCGAAACAAAACAGCCCTGGGAAACTTTTCCCAGGGCTGTCTGTTTTTTCAGACCTACTAAACATCGTCTTAACGAAAAAAACGCAACCTAGACGTTCTGGTGGCTGCCATTTTTAGCAAACCCTGGTAAAACGCAATTATCAAGAATTTGCGACTGACCAGACCTCGTTCGATCGAACCATTCGACAAATGTTTCACCAACGCAAGGTTTCTCCAACCGGTACAATTGAGCAACTGACGCCGATACTTCGGTCTCTGCAACTGCGACTTGACGCAGCTTCTCGCGGCGAAACTCCACTAGCTGCCAACCCTCGCGAGTACCAGCGCGTGCAACGCTTACAACAATTCCTGACAAATCAACTCCACCGACTTGAGCAAAAGCAGCGTAAAAACATTGGCTCAAAGTCTCGGGTATTTCGACGACGGCCCTATGGTGATTGATCGCCAACCCGACGAAGAACAGTTGTCTCGGTGATCTGCAAACGCACATCGAGCAATCTTCACCAGGACACGGAACCGAACGTCCGACCCAATGGGTCGGCACAGAGAACGTTCGACACGACAAGACCTGAGCAACCAGAGTTTTCGCATGGCCCAACGACTCCACCATTTCGCACCTCCGTGAAGAAAAGAGACGCGCCGCGGCACTTCGTGCTTACCATCGACGCTGAACACTTAGCACTGAACACTCAGCGCACAAAAACATCAACGCCTCAACGCGGCACAGTAAAGTTTTCCACCCAAACAGCCAATACTATCTATTTGTACATCGCCATAAAGTGTTGCTAGACAACAACTTGCAACTCTGTTGCACTTGCAACTTGGCACGAGATTTGCTGTAACACCAAGTAGAAAGGTAGCAATTCCCCCATGTTGAGGTATATTGTACAGTGGTTTGTACACCGTCACCCAGAATGGTTCGTCGTGGCAACCGGGGCTAAGTGTCCCGTGTGCAGACGAACAGTACCCAAACGACCTCAACGTCGCGGAAAACTCGTACTAACAGCGGCACGCGACGACGACATCGCCGACGCAGCGTGACACTCTGACCCACTTGCGCCACGACCACTCTGCCCTCATTATCATGCTCTGCTGTCACCACTCTCCCCTTAAAAGCGCCCTCGCGTCGCTTCGCTTGCTCGGCCTGGGCTTTGGGGGGCGGGTGGTATCGGAGAATTGTTCAGCGGTCGCAGGATGTCACGCTGGTGCCAACGTGCCGCCCCCCCGGCGTGCGGCGCGTCCGCTGGCCCGCCTCCCCTTTCCCGGGCTACGCCGCCTCGGAGGAACAAACGATACCCGACGCTCTGTGCTCGGCGGCTATCGGCGTCGTGCCGGCCCGGGTGACTCGTCGCCGGCATCCATGACCGGCGGGTGGGGCTCCCGGCTGCGCTTCGCTGCGCCCCGTGCCAGTCTCGCCTTTTCGGCCATGCCTTCCCCCCGCTTTACGGCGCGACCCGGTCTTGCTGGCATGGCCGACCAGAAACCATCGGCCCAAGGTTTCTGGACTTCCTTCCCTCTTCTCTGGCTCCGCTTCGCGACTTTTCCACT
>JBARNF010000794.1:0-1591 GCA_049802835.1 Bradyrhizobium sp. | reverse complement strand
CGAGGCGTCGGCGCAATACAGCACGTCGAGCCCGGCCAGCTTGTTGAAGCCGACGAGGAGGTCGTAGTCGCCCTTGGCGGCCGCGACGCGGTCGGAGAAAACCTCCTGCCGGCGATGATTGGTGCTCGCGTGCGCGGGCAGGACCGAGACGTCGAGGCCGGCGGCGAAATCGCTCGCGTCCCGCTCGGCGGTCAGGATCGCGACCGCGTGCCCGCGCCGGCCGATCGCCCGCGCGATCGCCACACAGTCGCGCTGGAGTCCTCCTCCGGGGAAGAGTTTTACGATCGCGAACGCAATACGCATGATCTCGGACGGGCGCGGAGGGACCTGACGGCACGACACCACGGTTTCACCGGCGGCCGCAAGGTCAATGGCGCACCGCGCGCGGCAAAATTTTCGCCAGCACGCGGTCGCGGATACGCGTCAGGTCGATGCCGTCGGCGACGTCCGGGATCTTGCCGCTGACGATGGCGTAGAGTCCGAGGCCGACGCTGAGCGCCACGAACGCATAGACGATCGACAGCGCGAACGGCGTGTGCAGTCCGATGTTCATGCAGGCGAAGCCGACGATGCGCAGCGTGACGACCCCGGCCACCACCAGCATCGTCGACATCAGCCGGCCCTGCCGCGTCGTGCGCGGGCTGCACAGGATGACGAAGGCGATGATGGCGAAGGCCAGCGGATAGAGCGGCGCGAGGATGCGGTCGTGGAACTCGACGCGGAACTGCGCCGGCGCCGATTTGAGCAGGGGATCGTTGGGATCGGGATAGGCCAGATCCCAGAAATAGCGTTCGCGCAGTCCGAACGACACGCGCGAGCCGACGGTGTAGGGCGACAGGTCGAAGGCGTAGCGCTCGAACCGCACGAAGGTCGGATCGCGCTCGGCCTTGCGCCGGCGCTGCACGGTGCCGTCCGTCATCACCAGGAACGTGCCGCGCTCGGTCTCGACGATCTGGCCGTACTCCGCCAGAATGGTGGTGCGCTCGGTCGGGTCGCGATTGTCGTCGATGACGATGCCGGCGAACTGGCTGTTGTTCCGCTTCTCGCGGATATGGAACGTCAGCCCGCGTTCGACCGTGGTGAAGGCGCCCGGCCGCACGATGTTGGCGACGACATCGGCCCTGATCTTGCTCAACCGGTCGTTCATCTCGCGCTGGAGCAGCGGCGACAGATAGGCGCCGACGAAGGCGACCAGCAGCGACACCACGAGCGCGACCACGAGGAACGGACGGAACAGGCGGACCGGCGAGATGCCGGCCGCGCTCATCACCACCAGCTCGGAATCGTTGTTGAGCTTCACCAGGGCGTAGGCGACCGCGATCACCATCGAGATCGGCGCCAGGATCAGCATCAAGGTCGGAATGATCAGGCTGGTGATGGTGAGAAAGACGAGAACCGTCTGGCCCTGATTGGTGATGAGATCGATCTGACGCAGGATCTGGGTCACCCAGATCACCGCAGTCAGATTGAACAGGACCATCAGGAAGGCGCCGAACGTGGTCCGGAAGACGTATCTGTCGATCGAATCCATCGTTCTGCGTCGCTCAGGCCGGCCCGCCTGTCAATCCGCGCGCGGCGTGCGTCCGCGCGC
>JBARNF010000793.1:0-2376 GCA_049802835.1 Bradyrhizobium sp. | reverse complement strand
CATGCGGCTCGCGCATGTATTGGTGCAGGCGGTGCCGCAGGTCGAGGTGTTCACACTGGGAACGCGGCTGACGCGGGTGACGCGTCCCTTGCGGCTGAAGCGGCGCGAGCAGGCGCTGCTCGCCGCGTCGCATCTGGTCAGCGACTGGGACGGTGGCACGCGGATCGGCGAGGCGCTGCAGGCGTTTCTGGCCGTGCCGCGCTTCTCGACCTATGCGCGTGGCGCGGCGGTGCTGGTGATCTCGGATGGGCTGGAGCGCGGCGATCATGGGGCGCTCCGCGAGGCCGTGTGGAAGCTGTCGCTGCGCGCCTGGCGCCTGAGCTGGCTGACGCCGCTGGCGACGGGACCCGGCTTCCGACCGCAGACGGAAGCGCTGCAGGCGATCGCGCCTGATGTCGACGACATCGTGGCCGGCGGCTCGGACGACGACATCGTCGCGCACATTCTGTCGCTGGCGCGGAGGAGGGCGGCATGAGCGGTACCGTTGATGCCCATCACCACATCTGGCGGCAGGCCGATCTGCCGTGGCTGGCCGGACCGATGCAGCCGCGCATCTTCGGGCCCTATGAGCCGATCCGCCGCGACTACACGATCGAGGAATATCTCGATGACATCGCCGGGAGCGGCGTGACGCAATCGGTCTATGTCCAGACCAACTGGGCTAGGGATGGCTTCGAGGACGAAGCCGCCTGGGTGCAGAGGACGGCCGGGCAGCATGGCTTTCCCCACGCGATCGTCGCCTATGCCGACCTCGCCGTAGACGATGCGCGGCCGCAGTTCGACCGGCTCGCCCGCTATCCGCTCGTGCGTGGCGTCCGGATGCAACTGCACTGGCACGACAATCCGCTGTATCGCTTCGCCGCATCTCCCGATCTCTGCAGCGATCCCAACATCCGCGCCAATGTCGCGCGGCTCGCCGATTACGGCTGGTCGTTCGATCTGCAGGTGTTCGCCGGCCAGATGGCGGGCGCGGCGGCACTCGCCGAGAGCTGCCCGTCCGTCACCTTCATCCTGCAGCACGCCGGCATGCCGGAGGATCTGTCGCCAGCAGGTCGAGATGAGTGGCGAGCCGGCATGCAGCGGCTCGCAGCCTGCATCAACGTCGTCAGCAAGCTCTCGGGCTTGGGCACCTTCATCCGCCGCAACGATCCTCTGCACGTCGCAGCCATCGTGCGTGAGACCGTCGGCATGTTCGGCCCCGAACGGTGCCTGTTCGGATCGAACTTTCCAATCGAGAAACTGTGGACCGACTATCGCGCGCTCGTCGCCGCTTATGAGGCTGCGATCCAAGGACTCGACCAGCACGCGCGGGCGCAGGTGATGGGAGAGACCGCGCGGCAGGTCTATCGGCTCGGATGACACCGCGCGCAACGACAACAAAAGCAACAGGGAACGCTCATGGCGCTGGAAATCAAGATTCTCGATTATGGTGATATCGAACTGGAATCGAGCTTCCTCGTGCTCGGCCGCGACTGCGGCCGCACCCGCCGGGTGCTGACGCTGGGCTTCCTGATCCTCGGCGGACCCTATCCGGTCGTGGTCGATACCGGCTATCGCTCCAACCAGATCATGGAAACGCTGGGCATGCGCGGGCTGCAGTACCACGAGAACATGATCGAGAACCAGCTGGCGCGCCATGGTGTGCGCATGGGCGACGTCCGCTACGTTTGCCACACTCATCTCCACATCGATCACGCGGGGAAGGACGATCTGTTTCCGATGAACACGACCGTCGTGCTGAATCGCCGCGAGCTGGAATATTCGGTCTCGGGCCTGATGCATCCGCAATATCCGGCGCCCGACATCAAGCATCTGATCGACCGTCTCCACACCAAGAGCGCGCTGCGCTTCCTCGATCTCGAACTGACGGGCCCGGTCGAGCTGATGCCGGGCGTCTATTGCGACGCCGCCAATGCCCATACCGAAGGCTCGATGAACATCCATGTCCACACCGCCGACGGCATCGCCACCCTCTGCGGCGACGTCATCTACGACTTCAACGATCAGATCGTGACGCCGTTCAACGAGATCCAGGATGGCGAGCCGCGCACGACCGGCAATCACGGCACGTCGAAGCGCGCCGAGAAGGCCGCGATCAAGAAGCTGTTGTCGGGCTCGCGCTATCTGCTGCCGGTGCACGATCGCCCCGCCAAGATCGAGGGCGGCGTGGTGACCGGGCGGCTGCACGACCAGGTGCCCGGCCCTGTAGTGCAGTCGCTGCCGCAGCGGCACTGGTTTCCGGCGTGATTGGCACGAGGCGTTGCAATGACCCACGTCACCTTGCGCAGTGAGTTCGAGAGCCTGATCGATCCGTACGCTCCGGTGGCGCAGGTCGCGACCGGCTTCGAGTTCACGGAGGGGCCGATCTGGCATCCG
>JBARNF010000792.1:0-1784 GCA_049802835.1 Bradyrhizobium sp. | reverse complement strand
GGCCAACTGGTCGACGCGCTCAGGCGGCTTGAGTACCGCGGCTATGACTCGGCGGGCGTAGCGACGCTCGATCACGGGGTTCTTGGCCGCCGCCGCGCGCAAGGCAAACTGAGTGCGCTCGAGACGCGGCTCGCGCAGGAACCTCTCGGCGGCACCGTCGGCATTGGTCACACGCGCTGGGCAACGCACGGGCGTCCGACGGAAGACAATGCGCATCCGCATGCCACCGATCTGGTGGCCGTCGTCCACAATGGCATCATCGAGAACTTTCGTGAACTGCGCGAACAGCTCACCAAGCGCGGATCCAAATTCGTCAGCGAGACCGATACCGAGGTTGTGGCGCACCTCGTCACGCAGGAGCTCAAGAGCGGCAAGTCGCCGGAAGACGCGGTCGCTGCATCGCTCAAACAATTGCGTGGAGCATTCGCACTGGCGTTCCTTTTCACCGGCAAGGACGACCTGCTGATCGGCGCGCGCAAGGGGTCGCCGCTCGCCATCGGCTATGGCAAAGGCGAGATGTATCTCGGCTCGGACGCCATTGCACTCGCGCCATTCACCGACACGATCAGTTACCTGGACGACGGCGATTGGGTGGTGCTCACCCGCAAGGGCGCCGACGTCCGCGATGAGCAGGGGCACAAAGTCGAGCGCCCGATCGTGAAATCGACGGCCTCGGCCCAGATGGTCGATAAAGGCAATCACAAGCACTTCATGGCGAAAGAAATTCACGAGCAGCCGGAAGTGGTCGGACATACACTCGCTCACTACATCGATATGGTGAACGAGCGCGTCGCGCTCCCCGGCAAGCTTCCGTTCGACTGGAAGAAAATCAAACGGCTGTCGATCTCGGCCTGCGGCACCGCCTTCTATGCGGGACTCGTTGCGAAATACTGGTTCGAACGCTTTGCCAAATTGCCGGTTGAAATCGATATAGCATCGGAATTCCGCTATCGCGGTGCGCCGCTCGAAGCGGGTGACCTTGCGATCTTCATTTCGCAGTCCGGCGAAACCGCCGACACTCTCGCGACTTTGCGTTACGCCAAAGAGAACAAGCAGCATATCCTTTCGGTGGTCAACGTGCCGACATCGACCATCGCGCGCGAAAGCGATGTGGTGATGCCGACGCTGGCCGGGCCAGAAATCGGTGTGGCCTCCACTAAGGCCTTCACCTGTCAGCTCAGTGTGCTCGCGTGTCTTGCCATCGCTGCTGGCCACGCACGTGGACATTTGTCGGAAGGCGATGAACAGAAGCTGGTGCATGCGCTGATCGAGGTGCCGCGGCTGATGGCGGCGGCGCTCACGCTTGAACCGCAGATCGAGCAGCTGTCGCACGACCTCGCCAAGGTGCACGACGTCCTCTATCTCGGCCGTGGAACTAGCTATCCAATTGCCTTGGAGGGGGCGCTTAAGCTCAAGGAAATTTCCTACATTCACGCGGAAGGTTATGCCGCCGGTGAACTCAAACACGGCCCGATTGCGCTCATCGATGAAACCATCCCGGTGATCGTCATCGCGCCCTACGACCGCGTGTTCGAGAAGACGGTTTCGAACATGCAGGAAGTGGCCGCACGCGGCGGCAAGATCATCCTGGTTACCGATCCGCAGGGCGCCAAAGAGGCCACTATCGAGTCGACCGAGACGCTGACCTTGCCGGATATGGCTTCAACAGTGACGCCGCTCGTTTATGCCATCCCGGTTCAGCTGATTGCCTATCATACCGCCGCGGCCATCGGCACCGATGTTGACCAGCCACGCAACCTCGCGAAATCGGTCACGGTGGAATA
>JBARNF010000791.1:0-3632 GCA_049802835.1 Bradyrhizobium sp. | reverse complement strand
CGCTCCACTGGGGCGCCGAAAGCGCGCGCGAGCGCGGCCCCATCATCGGCACGGTGTCGCGTCCGCAGGACCGCAACGTCATCGGCAGCCATGGCGGCTCCTACACGGTCTACCGCGCGCTCGCGGTATCGTCGGGAGCACTCGACCCGATCCGCCGGCCCGATCTCACCAACACCCATCCCGCCGCGACCATCGGCCCGTTCGGGCAGTGGCGTGATCCGGCCAAGATCGTCGCGCTCGATCCCTGGGGGCACCTGGTTGCTGAGAATTTCGGCGGCGAGATCGCGGAAGGAATCGACATCCGGCCGACCATCGCGGTGACCAAGGCGCGGATCGAGCTGCCGGAGCTGCATGCGGCGCTCGCGGCCAAGCGCCTCGTCCGCGACGGCGAGGTCGTGCATGCCAATGGCAGCGTCTCCGTGGTCAAGATCGCGATCGACCCGGTGTGGTATCTGCCCGGCGTCGCCGCGCGCTTCGGCACCAGCGAGACCAATCTGCGCCGCGGCCTGTTCGAGCAGACCGGCGGCATGTATCCGGAGCTGGTGACGCGGCCGGACCTGCAGGTGTTCCTGCCGCCGATCGGCGGCACCACGGTCTATCTGTTCGGCAACGTCGACAAGCTCAATGACAGCCGAACGAAGATCACATGTCGCGTACATGACGAGTGCAACGGCTCGGACGTGTTCGGCTCCGACATCTGCACCTGCCGCCCCTACCTGATCCACGGCATCGAGGAATGCGTCGCTGCGGGTCAGAACGGTGGGCTCGGCATCATCGTCTACAACCGCAAGGAAGGCCGCGCGCTCGGCGAGGTCACCAAATTCCTGGTCTACAATGCGCGCAAGCGCCAGGAGGACGGCGACGCCGCGGCGGCCTATTTCGAGCGCACCGAATGCGTCGCCGGCGTGCAGGATGCGCGCTTCCAGCAGCTGATGCCGGATGTGATCCACTGGCTCGGCCTCAAGCGCATTGATCGCTTCATCTCGATGAGCGACATGAAGCATGATGCGCTCACGAGCCAGGGCGTCGACATCGTCGAGCGGGTGCCGATCCCGGACGAGTTGATCCCGGCCGACGCCCATGTCGAGATGGCGGCCAAGAAGGCCGCCGGCTACTTTTCGCTGGAGCCGCAGAAGCCCGAGGCGCTCGGCGACACCGTCGGCCGTCCGCTCGAGAAGTACTGAGCGTCACGGCAGATGATGGACGACCTCTCCTATCTCCTCTCGGCCCGCGCGGTGCGCGAGCGCGCACAGCAGATGCTCGCGCTCGGCCTCGCAGACAGGCTGCCGCATTTCCGCATCGATCTCGGCCGGCTCGATGCCGTCGCCGAGCTCGTGCGCGACGTGACAAACAAGGCCTATCCCGACGGAGAAGTGCCGTTCCATTCGCGCTGGCGGCACTTCGTGGTCGGCGGTGTCGACCGCTGGGCTGCCCTCGCCGACAAGGTGAGCTGGCCGGATGCGACGGCGCGCGCGCGCGCCGAGTTCGATCTCGCCATCACCAGCGTGCTGCTCGACGCGGGCGCCGGCGCCGCTTGGCGCTACCATGACGCGGTGAGCGGCGCGCGCATCGGCCGCTCCGAAGGGCTGGCGCTGGCCAGCCTCGACATGTTCGTAAGCGGCGCGTTTTCGGCCGATCCAACCGATCCGTTGCGCGCCGATGCCGCGAAGCTGCAGCAGCTCACCGTCGCTGATCTCGAACGCGGCTTTCAGGTCGGTCCCGACAATCCGCTGGTCGGCCTCGAAGGCCGCGTCGAGCTGCTGCGAAGGCTCGGCGAGGTCGCCGCAGCGAAGCCCGACATCTTCGGCGCGAAGGATCACCCACGACCGGGCGGATTGTTCGATCAGATCGCCGTGCACGCCAGCGCCGGCCGCATCGAAGCCGCCACGATTTTGCGCGAGGTGCTGCAGCAGCTCGGCCCGATCTGGCCATCACGGCTGACGCTGCAGGGCGAAGCCCTCGGCGACTGCTGGCGACATCCCTCTGTCGTCACCGACGACGCGACCACGGGCTTGGTCCCGCTGCACAAGCTGTCGCAATGGCTGAGCTATTCGCTGATCGAACCGCTGCAGCGCGCTGGCCTCATCGTCGATGACATCGACGGCCTCACCGGCCTCGCCGAATACCGCAACGGCGGGCTGTTCGTCGACAGCGGCGTGCTGCTGTTGCGCGATCCCGCCGATGCCGAGCGCGGCCATGCGGTGGATTCGCCACTGGTGGTGGAATGGCGCGCGCTCACCATAGCCCTGCTCGACCGGCTCGCCGGACTGATCCGGCAGCGCACCGGCCAGACTCCTGCGCAGCTGCCACTGGCGCGGATCCTCGAAGGCGGCACTTGGGCCGCCGGCCGCAAGCTCGCCTTCGAACGGCGCCCCGACGGTTCACCGCCGCTGACGATCATCAGCGACGGCACGGGGTGTTAAGGGATTTGAGGTAGGCTCTATGCGGCAAAGACGGTGCGCCCTCTCCCCTTGTGGGAGAGGGTGGCGAGCATGAGCGCAGCGAAATGCGCGCCGGGTGAGGGGTTTTCTCCGCGGAGACAGACCCCTCACCCGGCTCGAACTCGCTCCGCTCGTTCGATCCACCCTCTCCCACAAGGGGAGAGGGTGCACCACCTGTGCCGCACCATATCCTGTCTAACTCATATGTAGGTACGTAGTTCGTAGGGTTGGCAAAGCGCAGCGTGCCCACCATTCCCGCGTGAGCTAAGATCAAGGTGGGCATGGCGCTCCGCGCCTTTTGCCCACCTCACGGAGATGAAAGCCATGGAAGGCGTCACGGTCGTCGATCATCCCCTGGTGCAGCACAAGCTGACCTTGATCCGCGACAAGTCGATCTCGACCAAGTCGTTCCGCGAACTCTTGAAGGAGATCGGCATGCTCCTGTGCTACGAGGTCACGCGCGATTTGCCGCTGACCGAGGTCGAGGTCGAAACGCCGCTGGCGCGGATGCAGTCGGCCAGGATCGCCGGCAAGAAGCTGGTGTTCGTGCCGGTGCTGCGTGCCGGCGTCACCTTCGTCGACGGCATGCTCGACCTGGTGCCGACCGCGCGCGTCGCCCATATCGGCCTCTATCGCGAGCCGCAGACCTTCACGGCGGTCGAGTACTTCTTCAAGGCGCCGTCCGACCTGCAGGAGCGGCTTGCCGTCGTGGTCACGCCGGTGCTGGCGACCGGCAACAGCGCGGTCGCCGCGGTCGACCGGCTCAAGGAGCGCGGCGCCAAGGACATCCGCATGGTCTGCATGATCGCCGCCCCCGAAGGCGTCGAGCGCGTGCGCGGCCTGCACCCCGACGTTGCGCTGTGGACCGCGGCGATCGACGAGGGCCTCGACGACGACGCCTTCATCGTGCCTGGCTTGGGCGACGCCGGCGACCGCGCCTACGGGACGCGGTAGCGGCCGTCAGTCTTTGTGCAGCCCCATCCTTCGAGACGCATCGCTGCGCGATGCTCCCCGAGGATGAGGTTGAATTCGCGGATCGGCTTAGCCCCGCGGTGAGATCCTGTCCCTCTCCATGAACACGCTGCTCAGGGTTTCGGAACTGGACCAGCGTAGCCCGGATGAGCGAAAGCGACATCCGGGTTCACACGCGATACTTCGTGAGACCCCGGATATCGCGTCCACCTCCGCCCT
>JBARNF010000790.1:0-10889 GCA_049802835.1 Bradyrhizobium sp. | reverse complement strand
CATCTGGGCGGAAGCTGGTGCCGCGACGGCCGGGGTCTGCGACGCCTGCTGCTCGAGCTTGGCGGCACGTTCGGCCAGCCGCTGATTGTCGGCGCGCAGGCGTGCGGTCAGATCGGCGAGGCGGCTTTCGGGAAGACCCGCGGCAGCGGTCGGGGCGGCGGCAATCGGGGCGACAGCCGCCGCCGGCGGTGAGGTCGTCACGTTCCGGTTGAACTGCGCCTGCTCGATCCCGGTGGCGACCACCGAGACGCGGATCAGGCCGTCGAGCGATTCGTCGAACGTTGCGCCGACGATGATGTTGGCGTCCTGATCGACTTCCTCGCGGATGCGGGTCGCGGCTTCATCGACCTCGAACAGCGTGAGGTCCTTGCCGCCGGTGATCGAGATCAGCAGGCCGCGGGCGCCCTTCATCGAGGAATCGTCGATCAGCGGGTTGGCAATGGCGGCCTCCGCGGCGGTCAGGGCGCGCTTCTCACCCGACGCTTCGCCGGTTCCCATCATCGCCTTGCCCATTTCCCTCATCACCGCCCTCACGTCGGCGAAGTCGAGGTTGATCAGGCCTTCCTTGACCATCAGGTCGGTGATGCAGGCGACGCCGGAATAGAGCACCTGGTCGGCCATCGCGAAGGCGTCGGCGAAGGTGGTCTTCTCGTTGGCGACCCGGAACAGATTCTGGTTCGGGATGATGAGCAGCGTGTCGACGACCTTGTGCAGCTCGGCAATGCCCGACTCCGCGGTGCGCATCCGGCGCGCGCCCTCGAAGTGGAACGGCTTGGTGACGACACCCACGGTGAGGATGTTCATCTCGCGCGCGGTCTTGGCGATGACCGGAGCTGCGCCCGTGCCCGTTCCGCCGCCCATGCCGGCGGTCACGAACACCATGTTGGCACCCGAGAGATGATCGCGGATCTCGTCGATCACCTCCTGCGCGGCCGCGGAGCCGACGTCCGGCTGCGATCCGGCGCCCAGGCCCTGGGTCACCTGCGTGCCCATCTGGATGATGCGCTGGGCCTTCGACATCGTCAGCGCCTGCGCGTCGGTGTTGGCAACGACGAAGTCCACGCCCTGCAATCCGGCCGTGATCATGTTGTTGACCGCGTTGCCGCCCGCGCCGCCGACGCCGAACACGGTGATCCGGGGCTTCAGCTCGTGGATATCAGGAGGGGTAATAGTGAGTGCCATGTTTGCCTCTCGATCACGCGCGCGTGGGTTCGCCCCGGCCGCAGGCCGCGGGTGGTGTTGGTGAAAATCGCATGGGGCGGAAAACGGTCATCAGAAGCCCTCGCGTAGCCATCGTCCGACCTTTCCGAAATAGCCGTCGGTTCCTGTCCCGACCTGCCGCGTATGCCGCGGTTCGACATGTTCGAGGTGCGCGTACTGTGGATAGACCAGGAGGCCCGTCGGCACCGCGAAGGCGGCATTCTTCGCCTCGTTGGGGAGACGGCCAAAGCCGAGCGGACGGCCGACACGCACCGGGCGGCCGAGGATCCGCGTCGCGAGCTCGACGAGGCCCGTCAGTTGCGAGGCCCCGCCGCTGAGGACGACGCGCGCCTTGGGTTCTGCCGCAAAGGGCGAATCCTTCAGCCGGTCGCGGACCATTTCAAAAATCTCCTCTGCGCGGTGCCTGACGATGTTCGCGATGGTGGCGCGGGACACGATCTGCGGAACATCCCGCTCGTTGTCGCCGGCCGTCGGAACAGACATCAACTCACGCGCGTCGGACCCGCCAGTCAGCACCGTGCCATATAACGTCTTGATTCGCTCGGCATCTGCAATGCACGCTGATAGTCCGCGCGCAAGATCCATGGTCACGTGATGCCCGCCGAGCGCAAAGCCGGAGGCATGCACGAAGCGGCCGCCGGAATAGACCGCGATCGTCGTCGTGCCCGCCCCCATCTCGACCACGGCGGCACCGAGATCCGCCTCGTCGTCGGTCAGTACCGACAACCCGGCAACATACGGGCTTGCAGCCATCGCCTCGACGTTGAGATGGCAGCGCTCGACCACGAGCATCAGGTTCTTGGCAACGGTGGCGTCGGTCGTGACCACGTTCATGTCGACGCCGAACTGCCGGGCCAGCATGCCGCGTGGATCGCGGATGCCCTTCACCCCGTCGAGCGTGTAGCCGACGGGCAGCGCATGCAGCACCGCCCGCCCCTCGCCGGTGGCGTGGTGCATGCCGGTCGAGGTCACGCGGCTGACGTCGGCCTGGGTGACTGCGCCGCCGCGAATGTCCGACGTCGCCTCGATCAGGTGGCCCATGATGCGGCCGCCGGCCACCGGCAGCAGAACGGACTCGACCCGCACCTTCGCCATCCGCTCGGCCAGCGCGACCGCCTGGCGGACGGCCTGCTCGCATTCGACCGGGTCGACCACGGCCCCGGCCTTGACGCCGCGGGACTGGATCTGGCTGTAGCCGATCAGTTCGACCGCGTGGCTGCGGCCGCGCAGCGCGTCGCTCGGCGGCGCCGGGCGCAGTCGCGCGATCATGCAGGCGATCTTGCTGGTGCCGACGTCGAGCGACGCGACCAGCGCGGTACGCTTGTGCGCCATCGGGCGGGTCTTCGGGGTCTGACGATCGAAGCCGGTCATGCGTCACCGGCCTTCTTCTTGGCCTTCGCCTTGTCCTTGAACAGGTCCTCGCGGGCCTTGGCCGCGTCGTCGGACAATTGCACGACCAGGCGATCGGGCAGCCGCATGTCGATGGCAACGATGTCACGCGAGAACAGCTTGTCCTCCTGATCGAGCCGGCTGAGTGAAGCCAGCGCGTTGCCGACGTCGTTCTCGGGCAGACGGATGTCGAGGCCGTCCTTGGTGCGCAGGTTCCAGCGCCGCTCACCGACGAAGACCGCAGCCTTGGTCACGGCGCGCACCTGCGGATAACGCGCGAGCAACGCCAGGAAGTCGCGCGCGCGGCTCTCGGCGCCCTTCCCCACCACGAGCGGCAGGGTCAGGAACGGCCGGGACACATAAGGCTCGAGCACGGCGCCATCATCGGCGATGACCGAGAGACGGCCGTCCTGCTGCCATAGCGCAAACGCCTTGCGTTCGACGATGTCGATCTGCAGCTGGCTGGGGAAGAATTTCTGCACCGTCGCATCGGCGATCCAGGGATTGGCCTTCAGCCTGTCGCGGACGGCGGCCGCGTCGAGGAACAGCAACGACGATCGGCCGGTGACGCCGCCGATCGCAAGCACCTCGTCCTGTGTCAGTTGCTTGCGCCCATTGATGGCGACCGCGGTGATGCGGAAGCCCGCGGCATTCGCCAGTGCATTGCGGGTGTCCGACAAGGCGGCGCTGACGTCCTGAGCGTGCCCGCCCTTGACGATCCCGAGCCAGACGCTGCCGAACAGCAGGGCCACGGTCGCGACGGTGCCGAGACGACGCGGCACATAGCGTTCGACCAGTTCGACCACGCGGTGCGGCGCCTCGCGCTCGGCCAGCGGCGCCAGCGCGGCCTGCACGGTTTTCGCAGCAGGCTTGGTCGATCTGCTCCCGTGCCGGCGCGAGCCGCCCCGAGCGACTCTGATACGTGGAAGACGGGCTGAGACATACTCGCGCAGCAGGATCGCCGCGCCAAGGGCAGCGGCTTTCAGGTCAGCTTCAGGCCTCAGCGATCGAGCGAGGCGTTCTGCACCATCCATTGCACGAGCTCATCAACTGTTGCGCCCGCAAATACGTCGCGGGCCCGCGCCCCCGGTCCCGACCAGCCGGAACGCTGGTGACCATCGCGATGTGTTTCGTCACGACAGTTCGATCCGGCAGCCGAGCACCACTGGGGCGCCAGCGTTAACCTTCGGACGTCCTGGTAAACAAAAAGTAAAGTCGGTCCGGAGAGATGATATTTTTCTCCGATTTATGAGGGCCTTGCCGCGAATTATTAAGCATTTTACCGATTACAGGAACCACCGTGGGACACCGGCCCGGGTTCCCCCGGGGCGTCTCGCGCCCTATCTGCGGACGCGGCGCTCGGCCAAGGCGATCTGCTGCTGCAGGAAATCGACGAAGGAGATGCCCTGCGCCTTCAAAGCCTTGGGGTAGAGCGAGGCGGCGGTCAGCCCGGGCAGCGTATTGGTCTCGAGATAGACTGGGCCGTTGGCCGAGACGATGAAGTCGGTCCGCGAATAGCCGCCGCAGGACAGCGCACGATGCGCCTTGATCGCCTCCGACTGCAGCGCCGCCGTGACCTCTGGACTGAACCGGCCCGGGCAGATTTCCTTGGTGGCCGCGGCGAGATACTTCGCGAAATAATCGAACGCGCCGTCAGCCGGCAGGATCTCGATCGGCGGCAGCGCGATCAATGATCCGTCGGACTGTTCGAGCACGCCGCAGGTTGCCTCCGTCCCGGTGACGAACGGCTCGATCAGATATTCTTCGGTCGCGGCCGCGCTGCGAACGGCGACGAGATCCTGCTTGGCGTTGACGAAGATGAGTCCGAAGCTGGAGCCGTCCTTGACCGGCTTGGCGATCAGCTTGCCGTAGCGCGCGAGCGCAGCTTCGGCGTGCTCCAGCGCGACGCCCTCTGCAGCCGTCACCCCGCCGAGCACGGCAAAGCGCTTGGCGGCGACCTTGTCGAAGGCGAGATGCGATGCGGCCGAGCTCGAGCCGGTGAACGGCACGCCGCGAAGCTCGCACATCAGTTGAAGCTCGCCATTCTCAGCACGGCCGCCGTGAAGACCGAGCACGAGAACCCGCTCGTCGGCCTTGGCGCGATCGAGTGCTTCGCTGAGGCTGCCGATCCTGATTCCGTCAGCGGTGAACGGCTCCTCGAACGGCTTGGCATGCGCAACCAGCGCCTTGCCGCTCGCCTGATGCACGCTGTCATCGGCCTCCCAGAACCAAAGGTCCGCCTCGGGCAGCGCCGCATGCAGCGCTTTCGCGCTCGCGACCGAGACGAGTCGTTCCTTGTTGGATCCGCCGAACAGAATCGTGATGCGCATCAATGTCTTCTCGGGTTGATCTCAGACCTGGCGTGGCCGCCCTGCGATGGCAGGCGAAGCGGGCTTGTCAGCTCGCCTTGATTCCAATGCGTTTGATCTCCCACTGCAGCTCGATGCCCGACGTCGCCCTGACCCGCTCGCGCACGGTCTCGCCGAGCAGCTCGATGTCATCGGCCGTGGCGTTGCCGGTGTTGATCAGGAAGTTGCAGTGCATCTCGGAGACCTGCGCGCCGCCGACCTTGAGGCCACGACAACCAGCGGCATCGACCAGCTTCCAGGCCGAATGTCCCGGCGGGTTCTTGAACGTCGAGCCGCCGGTCTTCTCGCGAATGGGCTGTGCATGTTCCCGATGCGCCTGCACCTCGGCCATGCGCGACCGGATCGCCTCGGGTGCCGACGGGGTGCCGCGCAAGCGCGCCGCGGTGAAGATCAGCGACGGATCGACGCCGCTCGCGCGATAGGTGAACTTCATGTCGGCATTGTTGAGACGATGCGTCTCGCCCTGTCGGTCGATCGCAATGGCTTCGACGAGAATGTCCTTGGTCTCGCCGCCATTGGCGCCGGCATTCATGCGCAGCGCCCCACCGATCGTGCCGGGGATGCCGAACAGGAATTCGAGTCCCGACAGGTTCGCGGATGCGGCGACCTCGGCCACGCGCTTGTCGAGCGCGGCGGTACCGGCCGTGACGATGTCGCCCTCGGCCTTGACCTCACCGAACGCACGCGGCGCCAAGCGGATGACGACGCCTGGCACCCCGCCGTCGCGCACGATCAGGTTGGAGCCGACGCCGATGACGTAGAGCGGCAGATCGGCCGGAAGGCGCTTCAGGAAATAAGCGAGATCCTCGGCATCGGCCGGCGTGAACAGCACCTGCGCCGGTCCACCGACGCGAAACCAGGTCAGCGGCGCGAGACTCTCATTGGCAAGCAGCCGTCCGCGCAATTCCGGCATCGCGGCTTTGAGATCGGGCGTGATGTCGGGGAAGCTCACCACCCTACCCCAGTGCCTTGAGCTCGTTCGGCAGCGCGTAAGCCCATTGCGTGATGTTGCCCGCGCCGAGGCAGACGACGAGATCGCCGGATTTGGCGAGATGCTTGACGACGCCGGCGAGATCCGCGGGCTTTAGCAGCGGCACCACCTCGCGATGTCCGTGCGCACGCAGCCCCAAGACGAAGTGATCGCGATCAATGCCCTCGATCGGCGCCTCACCCGCGGCGTAGACGTCGGCGACGACGACCGCATCGGCGTCGTTGAAGCAGGTGCAGAACTCCTCGAACAGCGACTGCAGCCGGGTGTAGCGATGCGGCTGCACCACGGCGATGACCTTGCCATTGGTGGATTCGCGCGCCGCCTTCAGCACGGCCGCGATCTCGACCGGGTGATGGCCGTAATCGTCGATCACGGTGACGCCGTTCCACTCGCCGGTGCGGGTGAAGCGGCGCTTGACGCCGCCGAAGCCCGCGATCGCCTTGCGGATCGCCTCGTCGGAGATGCCGAGCTCGTGCGCCACGGCGATTGCGGCCGTTGCATTCGATGCGTTGTGACGGCCCGGCATCGGCAGCGTGATGTCGGCGATCTCGTGGGTCGCGCCAGTCTTGCGGTCGCGGAAAACGACCTTGAAGTGCGATCCGCCGCCCATCGGCGTCAGGTCGACGAGCCGCACATCAGCCTGTGGGTTGACGCCATAGGTGATGATGCGGCGGTCCTCGATCTTGCCGACCAGCGCCTGCACGACCGGATGATCGATGCACATCACGGCAAAGCCGTAGAACGGGACGTTCTCGACGAAGGCGCGGAATGCGTCCTGCACGGCGTCGAAGGTCTTGAAGTGATCGAGATGCTCGGGATCGACATTGGTGACGATCGCCACGTCCGCCGGCAGCTTCAGGAAGGTGCCGTCGCTCTCGTCGGCCTCGACCACCATCCAGTCGCCGGCCCCGAGCCGCGCATTGGTGCCGTAGGCATTGATGATGCCGCCATTGATCACGGTCGGATCGATCCCGCCGGCGTCGAGCAGGGCTGCGACCATCGAGGTCGTCGTCGTCTTGCCATGGGTACCAGCGATGGCGACACAGCTCTTCAGCCGCATCAGCTCGGCCAGCATCTCGGCACGCCGCACCACGGGAATGCGCTGGGCGCGCGCCGCCATCAGTTCCGGATTGTCGCGCTTGATCGCGGTGGAGACCACCACGACATCGGCACCCGCGATGTTCTCCGCCTTATGACCGACGCTGACGGCGACGCCCTTCTCGCGCAGGCGCGCGACATTGGCATTGTCGGAGGCATCCGAGCCCTGCACCGTGTAGCCGAGATTGCACAGCACCTCGGCGATGCCGCTCATGCCGATGCCGCCGATCCCGACGAAGTGGATGGGTCCGATCTCGCGCGGCAGTCTCATGAGGCATTCCGTCCTTGGTGTCGCGGGGCGCCCGGCTCCGGTCCGGAGTGCGCCCCGAATCATCCGCCCTTCATGCAAGACATGGCAGGCCGGGACAAGCCCGCAAAAGCCGGAAAAACCACGAAATTTCAGGCATTCCGGCCGGATTTTGGCCGATTTTGGCCATCCCTGATCCGCCGACGAACGATCTCAGAGGCCGGCAGTCCTGATCACAAGGTCCGCCAGCCGCTCCGCCGCATCGAGGCGCCCGGCCGCACGCGCAGCCTGCGCCATGGCGGCGAGGCGTGACGGCTCAGCCGCGAGCGCTGAGATCTCCGAGGCCAGCCGGTCGGATGTGAATTCGCCCTGCACGATCCGGATCGCGGCGTTCGCCTCGGAGAGCACGCCGGCATTGGCGAACTGGTCCTGGTCGATGGCGCCGGGCAGCGGCACCAGGATCGAGGGCCGGCCGATCGCGGCGAGTTCGGCCACGGTGCCGGCGCCGGAGCGTGAGATGACGAGATGATTGGCCGCGAGCCGCGCCGGCAGGTCGGTGAAGAAGGGCGCAAGCTCGGCATTGATCCTGAGCCGGTCATAGACCGCGCGCACCCGCGCCATGTCCTCCTGGCGGACCTGCTGGGTAAGCACCAGCCGGCCCCACAGCGCCGGCTCGAGCCGCTCGATCGCACCGGGCACGATGTCGCTCATCACCCGCGCGCCCTGGCTGCCGCCGACCACGAGCAGCCGCAGCGGGCCCGATGTCTCCGGCGGCACATAGGGCACGGCCGCCGCTTCGAGAATCGCGGGACGCATCGGCGTCCCCACGGTCGTGGTCTTCGCCGACAGCGCCGGGTCGCGATCGAGCACGCCGGGGAGCGAGGTCGCGATCGCCTTCACATGTGACGACAGGAAACGGTTGGCGCGGCCGAGCACGGCGTTGGCGTCGTGGATGAGACTGGGCACGCCCGCGAGACGGGCGGCCAGCAACGGCGGCACGGTCGGATAGCCACCGAAGCCGATCACCGCCGCAGGCTTCAGCCGTCGCATCAGGTTGAACGCCGCCACCGTGCCGGTGCCGAGCAGCAGTGCGGTGCGTGCCAGCGCCACAGGCGAACGGCTGCGCACCGTCTCGCTCGGCACCACGTCGATCATGTCCTTCGTGAACAGGCCGCTGTAGCGCAGCGCGCGCGCATCGGTGACCAGACGGACGCGATAGCCGCGCCTGATCAGCTCGACGCCAAGCGCTTCAGCCGGAAACAGATGGCCGCCGGTGCCGCCGGCGGCCAGTAGAATGAGAGGCGCGATGCTGGTCATGCGTGCATGTTTATAGGCAATGTGTCGTCATTGCGAGCGAGGCAACCAGTGCCCGCAATCCCAAGGACTCATCACGCGTAGCCGCGCAGGGCACCCGCGGCGCCCGCCGCCTCGATCTCGATGCGCGGGCGCTGCCGCGTCAACGCCAGCATCATGCCGACACCGTAGGCCAGCGACACGATCGACGAGCCGCCATAGGAGACGAACGGCAAGGTCATGCCCTTGGCCGGGATCAGCTGCAGGTTGACCGAGATGTTGATGGCCGCCTGGATGCCGAACAGGATCGCCAGACCCGAGGCCGCGAAGCGCGAGAAGGCGTCCTCGGTGGCATAGGCGCGCGACAGCGTGCGGATCACGATGAACGTGAACAGCGCGACCAGCCCGAGGCAAAGGATGATGCCGAATTCCTCGGCAGCGACCGCGAACACGAAGTCGGTATGGCTGTCCGGCAGGCTGCGCTTGGCGATGCCCTCGCCTGGCCCCAATCCGAACCAGCCTCCGTTGGAGAACGCTTCCATCGCGGTGTCGACCTGGAAGGTGTCGCCGGAAGCCGGATTCATGAAGCGCTTGATGCGGCCCGCGACGTGGGGAACCAGCAGATAGGCGCCGAACAGGCCGGCCGCCGCGGCGCTTGCCAGGCCGGCGACCCAGATCATCCGCATGCCGGCGATGAAGAACAGCGAGCCCCACACCATCAGGATCAGCATGGTCTGGCCGAAATCCGGCTCCATGACCAGCAGCGACACCAGCATCAACAACAGCACCAGCGCCATCGTGGTCGCCGGCATGTCGGGTCGCCGTGCCGATTCAGAGAACAGCCAGGCCACAACCACGACGAAGGCCGGCTTGGCCGCTTCGGAGGCCTGGATGTTGACGCCGATCAGCGTGATCCAGCGGCGCGAGCCCTTCACTTCGGGGCCGATTGCGAGCGTCAGCACGATTAGTACGATCGCGGCGGCGAACACGAGCAGCGCGCTGCGCCGGATCTGGCGCGGCGACAGGAAGGAGACGCCGATCAGCACGATGAAGGACGGCAGCAGAAACAGGACGTGACGATTGAAGAAGTGGAACGGATCGAGCCCGATCCGGGTCGCCACCGGCGGGCTCGCCGCGAGCGACAGGATCACGCCGCACAGCATCAAGGCCAGGATCGCGCCGAGCAGCGGCCGGTCGACGGTCCACCACCAGTCGGACAGCGGATTGCGTTCTTCACGAGAGAGCATCGGGCGTCCACCTGAGCCGAATGAATCAGCCCATTGGCGCCCAGGATGGTTATCGAAGGGTTAAGGACTCCTCCGCTGTCGTCCCGGACAAGCCGTGACGCGCGCTAGTGCGTCGCGGCGCCGATCCGGGACCCACACGCCGCGGCCGTCGTGAACGAGCAAAAAGCCAATGACCCGCGTGCCTCAAACCGCTCCCTGGGGTATGGGTCCCGGCGTTCGCCGGGACGACAGCGGTGTGTGCTGCTGCAGATGCGTGCGCGTCATACCGTTCAAGCGCCCGGCCTGCTGGCAAACACCGTTATCCTCCGCGCAGAGGAGAATCCATTACACCGCAGCGTCGCGATGAAGCTACACCACCCGCCCCATCCCCGGCAGCGCCTGCACCAGCTCGCGGAAATGGGTGCCGCGGATCTCGAAATTGCGGTACTGGTCGAACGAGGCGCAGGCTGGCGACAGCAGGACCACGGCCTCCTTCAGGCCGGAGGCTTCAGCGTCTGCAGCCGCCTGCGCGACCGCAACCTCGAGCGTGCCCGACATGTCATGGGGCACCTGGTCGCCGAGCGTCCCGGCGAACTCCGGCGCCGCCTCGCCGATCAGATAGGCCTTGCGGATGCGCGGAAAGAAGCCGGCGAGGCTGGTGATGCCGCCGGCCTTGGGCTTGCCGCCGGCGATCCAGAAGATGTCGGCGAAGGACGACAGCGCATGCGCGGTCGCGTCGGCGTTAGTGCCCTTGGAGTCGTTGACGAACAGCACGTTGGCGCGGCGGCCGACCTGCTCCATGCGATGCGCGAGCCCCGGAAAGCTGCGCAGCCCTTGCTGCAGCACGTCCTCGCGTACGCCGAGCGCGAGCGCGCACGCTGCCGCGCAGGCTGCATTCTGCGCATTGTGCTGGCCGCGCAGCGAGCCGATGCCGCCGAGCCGCGCGATCTCGCTGCGGGCGCCACCCGCGCTCCGCACGATCGTTTCGTGCTCGACATAGAGCCCGTCAGCCAGCGGGTTCTTCACGGAGATGCGCACGACGCGCTTGCCGGCCT
>JBARNF010000789.1:0-2301 GCA_049802835.1 Bradyrhizobium sp. | reverse complement strand
CGTCGGGAGCCTCGAAGCGCACGTCGGCAAGGAGCTGGCGCACCCGGTCGCGGCGCTGGCGGCGGTCCAACACCCCGTGTACCTGCATCGCCTCGTCGATCTGGCGCCCGACCATCATCAGCGGATTGAGCGAGCTCATCGGCTCCTGGAAGATCATGCCGATCTGCCGCCCGCGCAGGCTGCGCATGGTGGCGGCGTCCGCGCCCGCGATGTCGCGACCCTGGAAGATCAGCCGTCCCTTGATCTCCAGCAGGCTTTTGGGCAGGAGCTGCATGATCGCCCGCGCGATCATGGTCTTGCCCGAGCCGCTCTCGCCGATCAGGGCGAAACACTCGCCCCGCGCGATGGCGAAGCTGACGTCCTCGACAATGGGCGTGAGGCCAGCCGCACCGCGCACGGCGAGCGACAGCCCGTCGGCGACCAGCACCGGCGGGGCCTCTCGAATCTCGGTCGCTGCAATGGCTGTGGGCATGTCTGCGACGATCAGCCGATATTCAGATGCGACTTCGGATCATACTGGTCCCGCAAGGCGTCGCCGATCAGGTTCAGCCCCAGCACGGTGAAGAAAATCCCCAAGCCCGGAATGACCGCCAGCCACCACGCCTCGGTGACGTAGGAGCGGCCGTCGGCCAGCATCCCGCCATAGGTCGCGATGTCCGGCGGCACCCCGATGCCGAGAAAGCTCAGGCTCGCCTCGGCGAGGATCGCGGTCGCCATGGAGAAGGTGCCGACCACGATCGCCGAGGCGATGAGGTTGGGCAGGATGTGGCGCGACATGATCCACACCGTGCGTCCGCCCATGATGCGCGAGGCCGACACGAAGTCCTTGCCGCGCAAGGTCAGCGCCTGGGCGCGGGCGATGCGGCAATAGGGAATCCAGCGCTGGATCGACAGGGCGAGAATGACGTTGCCGAGGCTCTGGCCGAAGAACGCCAAGATGGTGATCGCCAGCAGGATGGGCGGAAACGCCCACATGGTCTCGACCACCTTCTGGATGATGGTGTCGCGGACGCCGCCGAAATAGCCCGACAGCGCCCCGAGCAGCAGGCCGAAGCCGCCCGACAGCACCACCACGCTCGTAGCGATCGCCAGCGACACCCGCGCGCCCGACACCATGCGGGCGAGGATGTCGCGGCCGAGCTGGTCGGTGCCGAGCGGATAGTCGCTGAAGAGGTTGGGCGGCTCGAGCGACACCATCAGGTTCTGCTCGTCCGGCCGGTGCGAGGTCAGCACATTGCCGAACACGGCGAGAAAGACGACGGCGCCGAGGCACAGCGCTCCGAGCCAGAGTTTGAGATCGAACCAGCGCATCACAGCGCGCCCTTGGTCCGCAAGCGCGGGTCGATCGCCATGTAGAGGAGGTCGACCAGCACGTTGAGCAGGATGAAAAGACTCGTATAGACGACGACGATGCCGATGGTCAGCGGAATGTCGCGCACGCTGACCGCCTGGAACAGCAGGGTGCCGATGCCCGGCCAGGAGAACACCACCTCGACGATGATGCTGCCGCTGATCAGCCCGCCGAGCTCGAGGCCGATGATGGTGACGATCGGGATGAGCGCGTTGGGCAGCAGGTGGCGGAAGACGACCGCACGCACCGACAGGCCCTTCGCTACGGCGGTGAAGACGAACTCCTCCTGGCCGGCGTCGATCATGGACGAGCGGGTGATGCGGGCGATGATGCCGATCATGCCGAAGGCGAGCGTCGTCGCCGGCAGCACCACGTATTGCAGGGCGAGCCAGGCGAGATCCGGCCGGCCGCTCAAGAGCGCGTCGGGGATGAGGAGGCCGGTGACGTGCGGGATGTCGATGCCGTAGGGCAGTCGCCCGCCCGATGGCAGCAGGTTGAGATTGGCGGAGAACAGCAGCACCAGCATGATGCCGATCCAGAAGTGCGGCGCGCTCACGCCGGCGATGGAGAGGACCGACAGGACGCCGTCGACCAGGGTGCCCTTGCGCAGCGCCGCCCAGATGCCGAACACCAGCCCGACCACGATCGCGATCAGCAGCGCGACCGCGGCGAGCTCGAGCGTGGCGCCGATGCGCTGGCCGATCAGATGCGCCACGTCATCGCGGAACCGATAGGACACACCGAAGTCGAGCCGCGCCGCATTCACCACGAAATGCAGGAACTGCATGAAGATCGGCTGCCCGAGCCCCCACTGCTCGCGCAAGCGCGCGACGTCCTCCGCCGTCGCGTCCTCGGGAACGAGCAGCTCGGCGGCGTCGCCCGGCACCAGGCGCAGCATGGTGAAGATGGTCAGGCAGACCAGCAGCAGCACCACCAGCATGCCGAGCAGA
>JBARNF010000788.1:0-28124 GCA_049802835.1 Bradyrhizobium sp. | reverse complement strand
GTTGCCGTGTCCACCTCGAACGCCTGCTTCCCTTTTGCGGCCCACAGCGCTCGCGCTCGTTCGCTTTGATCGCTTTGGAGTTTGTCGGCTATCCAGAGTAGCGCGCCGAGGATAGTGGCGCGATCATCGCCGATCAGGTCCACGATACGGGCTTTGACGACGAGGCCGCCGAGTTCGATGAGATGTCGCGTGCGCTTACGGCGTTCGAGCTGCCATGTGCGCATATCATGCCGCGCCCTTGCGGCCTGATGCCGGTTGCGCGCCGCTCGGTTGCGCAGGATGGCCTTCCACGTCGCGGTCAATTGTCGGGACATTTCGCCGCGACCGGCCTTGAAAGAACGCGGCCCCGCGCCTGGCCCATGCCTCCCTCTTTCCGGCCTCTTTCGTCTCGGCCAGCACGATCAGCGCGCCAGCCAGCTCTTCTGCGGTGAGAGTGTCGGCTCCAGTCGCGATAACCAGTTCGCCCAGCTGGTGCACTTTGCGGGTCTTCAGCCCACGCGCTTTGTCTTCGAGAACCTTCAGGTCCGCATCAAAGTTCCTTGGCTTACGCATCATGGTCTCCATGAGTGTTGATGGAGAAATGATAGCTTGGTTACCGGCGCATTGCTGTAAGGTCGTCAGGACGAGCTGAGACGGGATAGTCCCTCGCGAGATTTTTTCGAGGGAGGGCGCGCTTATACGTCGTTCCGACGTGCGCTTCGCTATGCCAGTGATCTGGTCGCGATGGCGATCTATCATCTTCACGTCAAGGTCATTGGCCGAAAGGCCGGGAGCAGCGCGGTGGCATCGGCGGCCTACCGCTCAGCATCGCGGCTGCGCGACGAGCGGCTCGGCCGTGATCAGGATTTCTCCGCCAAGCGCGGCGTCGTCCATTCCGAGGTGATGCTGCCAGAGAATGCGCCGGAGGCATGGAGCGACCGCTCCCGGCTTTGGAACGATGTCGAAGCGTTCGAAGTCCGGAAAGATGCCCAGCTGGCCCGCGAGGTGGAGTTCGCCCTTCCGCGCGAGATGAGTGAGGCACAGGGCATCGAGCTGTCCCGCGACTTCGTTCGGGGCGAGTTCGTCGGTCTCGGCATGATCGCCGACCTCAATGTACATTGGGACAGGGCCGAGGACGGACCGCCGAAGCCTCATGCCCATGTCATGCTGACCATGCGCTCTGTTGATCAGAACGGCTTTGGCAAAAAGGTACGAGACTGGAACCGCACAGAGATGGTCGAGCGCTGGCGTAAACGCTGGGCCGAGATGGCCAACGAGCGCTTGGCCGAGCTCGACATCGACGCGCGGATCGACCATCGCAGTCTGGAAGCCCAGGGCATCGCACTGGAGCCGCAAAGCCAGATCGGCGCGCCAGCCAAGCGGCTCGAGGTTCGGGGCATCGCAGCCGAAGGCGGTGAGGCCGACCGTGCCGAAATGCACCGCGAGATCGCGCGCGACAACGGCGCGCGGATCATCGCCGATCCAACCCTGGGATTGGACGCGATTACCCAGCAGCAATCGACCTTCACACGTCGCGACCTGGCGAAGTTTGCGCACCGGCACAGTGACGGGCTCGACCAGTTCAACGCTGTGATGGGCGCGATGCAGGGAGCGCCCGATCTGGTCGAACTCGGCAAGGACGCCCGCGGCGAGGATCGGTTCACCACCCGCGGAATGATCGAGACAGAGCAGCGCCTGCATCACGCCGCTGAATTGATGGCGGAGCGGGCGCGCCATGGGGTGCGTGACGCGGATCGCAGGGCTGCTTTGGCGCGGGCGGAAGCGCGCGGCCTGGTCCTCACCGGTGAGCAGGTCGAGGCGCTGGCGCATGTGACGGATGGACGCGATCTCAGCGTCGTTGTCGGCCATGCCGGGACGGGAAAGAGCGCGATGCTGGGGGTGGCGCGGGAGGCCTGGGAAGCAGCCGGCTTCGAGGTCCGGGGCGTGGCGCTGTCCGGCATTGCCGCGGAAAATCTCGAAAGCGGATCGGGCATTGCGTCACGCACGATTGCCAGCCTGGAGCATGGTTGGCGGCAGGGCCGCGACGGGCTCACGATCCGCGATGTGCTTGCCATCGACGAAGCGGGCATGGTCGGTACGCGCCAGCTCGAGCGCGTGCTGTCCCATGCTGCCGATGCTGGCGCCAAGGTGGTGCTGGTTGGCGATCCGCAACAGCTGCAAGCCATCGAAGCCGGTGCGGCGTTCCGGTCGATTCATGAGCGTCACGGCGGCACCGAAATCGGTGAAGTGCGGCGCCAGCGGGAGGACTGGCAGCGGGACGCCACGCGCGATCTGGCGACCGGCAAAGTGGGTCATGCGCTTGGAGCTTATCGCGCCCGCGGCATGGTGCACGAGGCGCTGACCCGCGAGCAGGCGCGCGGCGATCTGATCGAGCGCTGGGACCGCGACCGGCAGGCGGCACCGGACCGGAGCCGGATCATTCTGACCCACACCAACGACGAGGTCCGCATCCTGAACGAGGCAGCACGCGAGCGCATGCGGACCGCCGGAGATCTGGGGCGCGAGGTGCGTGTGACGGTCGAACGCGGTGCGAGAACCTTTGCCAGCGGAGACCGCGTCATGTTCCTGCAGAACGAGCGCGGGCTTCGCGTCAAGAACGGCACGCTCGGGACCATTGAGCAGGTCCGCACGCAATCCATGACCGTGCATACCGACGATGGCCGGTCCGTGCGCTTCGACCTCAAGGAATACGACCGGATCGACCATGGCTATGCCGCCACCGTCCACAAAGCGCAGGGTATGACGGTCGACCGCGTCCATGTGCTGGCAACCCCGGGCATGGATGCTCACAGTAGTTATGTCGCCTTGTCGCGGCATCGCGACCGCGTGGAGCTGCACTATGGCCGTGAAGATTTTGCTCATGCAGATCGGCTCATCCGTGTCCTCTCGCGCGATCGCGCCAAGGACATGGCCTCGGATTACGACCGTGCCGATCCGGTCCAGAGCTACGCCGAGCGGCGAGGGATCACGTTTCGCGAGCGCGTGGCCGAGATCGTGCGCAAGGTCGTGCCGGAGAAGCTGCGCGACATGTTCGACGGCCTTCGCGTTCCTGGGGAGGTGTCCGACCGGTATGGCGGAGCACGGCCCGAGCGCGGGTCGCCGGAAAGGGAAAGGAGCGGTACGGCAGCCGACCGGCGCGAAACCGAAGTGCCGGCAAGGAACGTGGCGCAAGGTCCCGAAGCGGAAGCACGTCGCATCCGGACCCGGGCGCTCGTGCGCCATGCCCGCGCGGTGGATGCGATCTTCGCGGCGCTGGAGACGGGCGGCAAAGCAGGTCCCGAACAGGTGAAAGAGCTGCAGACGGCCCGCCAGGCCTTCGAGGAAGTGCGACCCTATGGCTTCCGCGACGCCGAGTCTGCCTACAAGAAGAATCCGGAGCTTGCCCGCGAAGCGGCAGGCGGAAGCCTAAACCGCGCCATCCGTGCGCTGCAGCTCGAGACCGAACTCCACACCGATCCAAGCCGACGCGCCGATCGCTTTGTGGAGCGCTGGCAGAAGCTTGATCAAACCAGCCAGCGCCAGTATCAAGCCGGCGACATCTCGGGCTACAGAACGACGCGCTCGGCGATGGGCGATATGGCCAAAAGCCTCGAACGCGATCCGCAATTGGAAACCTTCGTCGCCAACCGTAAGCGGGACCTCGGCATCGCGTTCGAGTCAGGCCGCCGGCTCGGCCAGGAATTGGCGTTCACCCATGGCATCGACCTCGGCAGAGGCAGGGGCCTCGGAATCTGACTCATCCCTTTTGCCGCCGGCTCTACGCCTCTCCCCCGGCGGCGCACGAGATCCTCTTGTCCGCCTGCAACTGCTTAGCCTCTCTAGTCTCACAAGCCGTCAGAAACAGCCGGCAAGAGGCATCGCCGCCATGCGTGAACCAGAACGTATCCTCCGCCTAAAGACCGTCGTCGCCAGGACCGGCCTGTCCCGGTCCACCATCTATCGCAAAATCGCCGAGGGCACGTTCCCCGCTCAGCTCAAGATCACCATTAACGGCAGCGGCTGGCATGAATCCGAAATCAACCGGTGGATCACAGATCCCGTCGGATGGCGTCCGATAAGTGCTTCGATGGAGTAAGGTGAGGACGAGAATTACGCGGCTCGTGAAGGAGGTCACCCTGCCTGGGGCAAAGTGTCCGCTAATGCTGCCGAGGCTTGCTCATACGGTTCCGGCCGTGGGTTTATTTCGAAGGCTGCCTACGGTTCACACCCCATGACCGATCAGAAGACCCTGCGTGCAATTGGATCCGCATCCTCAGTTCTCCAACACTTCGTCAGCGCTGCCGGTTCATATTGTCCCGCCCGGATGGCTCAACGAAAGCCAATCCGGCGTCGACTAGCACCGTCAATGCGCGCTGATCTAGAGTCATGCCGATCCTCTACGCGGTCGGTTCGCCGAAGCTGCGCGTTCTCGTCCTCCAGCACCTTCAGCCGGTTGAAACCGGAATGAGCTCGAGGGGCGGAGTCACTTTTCAATATGGTCCAGGCACTCCTCGTTGCGGCTTCAATGCAATACCTGGGTTGGCCTGCTCGAACGCTACTCCGGCCCAGTTCAGGCATACACAATGTCTTGGCAGCCGCCTGTCGGAAGCTGGCCTGATCGAGCGACTGCAACCGGAAAATATATTCGCGAAATATTCGACGCAGCACCACCGCGGGCAATGTATTAGCATCAATTTAGGTATCGGCATCGACCGTCCGCGCGCCGCTTGCAATCCGAGAACATGCCCAGGAGGTTGCCGTGTCATCCCGACAGCCAACGCGCCAATGCCCGGCGAGCCTCACTAACTTGGCCCACTCCGTACTCGACAAGACGCGGTCAGATTTCCTCCGCTGCCGGCCGATGCTAGATCAAATCGTCATGTCGTCGCCTACGGTCGGGCTGCTGGAAGCGCCATCAGATCGGACGACCAACAGAGAACGCCCGTCACATATAGTGACAGCGAGATCCGAAGCCCTCGATCACTGACAAGGATCGGATCCCTGCGACTCCTCCATGAACGTTCGCGTCGGAAACAGCGGCCAGAACCGGCATCCGCCGGCAGCGGCTTGGTCGACTACGATCAGCTCGAAGCCTTGCCGACCGACGCCAGATGTTTCTGTACCTACTGCTACTTCACCCTGAGAAGGAACGCCCTATGGCCGTCGCACCTGTCAATAACAACATCAGGTCTGGATCATACGACAACGCGAATGCCGGAAATCCGCCTGCCGTCGGTGCATGGGAGATCTCCCAAAGTGAGGCCGAAGCCGCCAAGAACGCGGGCATCATTCTACAGCGCCCAGAAGATGACCATCGCTCGGCGCAGGACATCATCGACGCCGACCCGCTGCTGAAAAATCTCGGCAACCAGAGCGGCGTCAAGGATAAGCTGAAGGAACGAGTCGGCGACTTCGAGCACGACGCCGACGCCGCGTACAGAGCTGCGCAGGTTCTCGATCATGTCGAGAAGTTCGACGAGGACGGACATCGAATTGCCGGTAACGACGTCGCCAATGGTCGCATCGATGGCTTCACCAAAGACGGCGACGCGAGGCACGGCACGGAAGCGGGCCGCCTCCAGGACTTCGATAAGTACGGCTTCTCCAACCTCAAGGGAGAACTCAATCATGTACCATCCGCCGGCGACGACAAGAATGCCCGCGAAGAGGCTGAGAAACTCGGCATAAAATGGCAGCGCCCCACCGGCGACTCCCGTTCGGCGCAGGACATCATCAAGGCCAGTCCGCTCCTGGCAAATCTCGGCAACCAGAGCGGCGTCAAGGACGCCCTGAAGGAACGGGTCGGCGATTTCGAGCACGACGCCGACGCCGCGTACAGGGCGGCGCAGGTTCTCGATCATGTCGAGAAGTTCGACGAGAATGGGAACAGAATTGCTGGAAACGATGTCGGCAACGGCAGTATCGACGGCTTCACCAATAGCGGCGAAGCAAGGCACGGCACGGAAGCAGGCCGGCTTCAGGACTTCGGCAAGTACGGCTTCTCCAATCTCAAGGGAGAGCTGAATGATGTGTCATCCGCCGGCGACGATAAGAAAGCCCGCGAAGAGGCTGAGAACCTCGGCATAAAATGGCAGCGCCCACAAGACGACAAGCGCTCGGCGGAGGACATCATCAAGGCAAGTCCGCTCCTGGCAAATCTCGGCAACCAGAGCGGCGTCAAGGACGCGCTGAAGGAACAGGTCGGCGATTTCGAGCACGACGCCGACGCGGCGTACAGGGCTGCGCAGGTTCTCCAACATGTCGAGAAGTTCGACGAGAATGGAAACCGAATTGCTGGAAATGACGTGGGCAATGGCAGTATCGACGGCTTCACCAATAGCGGCGAAGCAAGGCACGGCACGGAAGCGGGCCGGCTTCAGGACTTCGGCAAGTACGGCTTCTCTAGCCTCAAGGGCAAGTTCGTCGATGTGGGGGACGGCCGACAAGAGGCCGAGAAGCTCGGCTTCAAATGGGAGCGCCCGCAAGATGACAAGCGCTCGGCGCAGGACATCATCGATGCCAACCCGCTGCTGAAGAATCTCGGCAACCAGAGCGGCATCAAGGACGCGCTGAAGGAACGGGTCGGTGATTTCGAAAACGACGCCGATGCGGCGTTCAGGGCCGCGCAGGTTCTCGACCGTACCGTGATGTTCGACGAAAACGGCAGTCCGCTCTCCGGAAACGACGTTGCCAATTCCAGTATAGACGGCTTCACCAGCAGCGGCGAAGCGAGGCATGGCACGGAAGCTGGCCGCCTTCAGGACTTCGGCAAGGACGGCTTCTCGGTCTTCAAGGCTCTACCCTCGGCGGACCAGATCCCCAGCTACCAGGATTTCGTGAAAAACCATCCGGACGCGGGTGATTTGTCGAAGGAGGTTGCCAAGAATGCCGCCATCCTCGCAGAAAACTACGACATGATCAGAGGGAAGACGGGCTCAGGAGATACCCTCACGGCTGATGCTCTGAAGAAATACAAAGAACAGAACACATATCTGAGCGACGAGACCAAGCACGCTCTGGATTTCTGGTCCCAGCCTGGCATGCTGGCGCAGCTCGACATGGCCGGCGACAATCCGGCGCTCGCAAAGAGGGATGGCAAGTTCGGCGCGGAGAACATCAAGCAGTGGCTGGCGAACCAGGCGCCCAAGAACGACGGCGAATTCGCCACCCTGCTGAACGGCGCGGCCACGATGTCCCTCGTCAACGGGGTCGATACGTCCAAGGTCGGCAAGGACATTTTCGATCACCCCGAAAATTACGACGGCAGGACCAAAGCAGCCGTGATGATGCAGCTCACTGAAGCAGGCCGAACTTTCGAGGCGGGACTCAAGAGCGAGTTTTGGGACCCGTATGGCCGCGACGGCCTCAACGGCAACAAGGATAAGGTCAGGGCCGATATCGCCAACAAGGTCGCGCTCCTGGGCAACGACAAGGATGTCCAGAAATATCTCACCGATGGGCGCGCCAAGGCGCTGCAGGATATCGTCAACACCGATCCGACACTGAAGGGCCAGATCAAGGACTACTACGACAACAAATTTGCAAATGGCGGCGGGCTCGCGGACGCCATGGCCACGAAGGACGACAAGGGCAATACGCTCTCCATAGGCCAGGCCGTGGAAGTCTTTGCCTCGGAGGGGCAGATCCTGCATATGGCACTGGGCCGCACGGGGACGCCCGACTATGTCGGGATCGTAGAAAGGTCAGGTAAGAAAGGGGATATCGAGAAGTATTATCTCGACAATATCGTCACCGGAAAATCACTAAACGACGAGATCGGTGGCGGTGCCAGCATTGAAACTGCGCTCTCGAATTTTACCGGAGAAGTTGCAGCCCTCAACATGGTGCTCGACTCCAAACTTGTCGCCAACAATACGGAGAAGCTTCAGACCAATCTCTCCGATACGATTTCTACCAAGGTCTTCGATAGCGCGACCAGCGACGATCTCCTTGTTGCTTTCGGCGACGGCAAGGGCAATCTCGACGAAGGCAAGATGCTAAGCGCGCTCGAGGAAGCGCAAAAAGCCAACCCCGAGATGTTCAAGGATGCCGATGGCAATCCGATCAAGCCTGCCGACGTGGTCGCCGCCCTGCGCGGCGCGTGGGTGGACGATATTCGCCAAGGCGCCAAGATCGCCGACTCGCTCGCCAAGCTCAAATTGATCGACAAGCCGACAAACGGCATAGCGACAGCCTACGGCAAAGGCATATTCCACCTTGGCAGTGCTCTCTTCATGGGTGGCATTCTCACTGCACGCGGCGTCAAGAACGGCACCACCTCAGCGGACAAGGCCGGTATCGCAGCGGCGGCGATGCAATTCTCCGGACTCGTCCTTGAAGGCAGCTCGAAATGGAACAAGGACATCAAAGACGTCTCCAACCGGTGGGGCAGCTGGATGAGCGACGGGACGCTCGGTAAGATCGAGAATGCGGGCAAGATCCTGGGGGGCATCGGTGGCATTCTCGGGGGCGCCTTCGGCATCGCCGGCGGCGTCAACAGCCTCAACAAAGGCGATACTGCGGGTGCCGGCGTAGGCCTTACCGGCGGCATATTGGGCATCAGCGCCGGCATTGCGTCGACGGCCGAAGGCGTCGCGTCGCTGTTCGGTGGATCGACCAGCCTCGTCGCGGGCCTTGGCCTTGCGTCCGGCATCTTGGGCGCTACGACAGCGGCCTTTGCCGCCGTCGGCATGATGGTCCTATCCATCATCGAGGTGTCTAAGCATGCAGGCCAGCAAGACGATTTCTATGCCAACCTTGGTCCCACGCTCCAGCAGTACGGCATCAACGGCGGCCCGATGACGGAGAGCGACCAGCCGGTCACAGAAGGTGCTTGAGGCGCACGGCGCCGGAGTCCGGGCAGCGAGCCTGCCCGGACTGAGGCTGGGCAGCCGCCCTCGCCGCGGTCCTTCAAGCCACGTCTGTTGCATCGCCCTTCGCAGTGATCCGAATCCGAAGGAGCTGTTCGGGGACGTCAAATGACCATATCGCGGTCAAGAAGCATCGTTCGTCGCGCCCCCAGCGTCGACTTGGGAAGAATGCCGGACGGCGGCGGGCCGGTTCGGCGCAGATCGATATGGCAGTAGCGCGGCCGGTTCGCGCTGGCAGAGCTGGGTGGACGGCCGAGAAGCGGCGCAATCCTTTTCGTTGCAAGCGGTGTCGTCGCACTGCGTGTGCGGGTGCCTTTCAGCACATCCGGCGCGGATTGCTATTGGTCGGATTCACGGTGCCGCGGTCGTCTTGACGTGCTCCTGAGGTGGTCCAGATGGCGGCGCCGGCACAAATTCGCGGCGCTCCTGACGCTGTGCCGCGACCGCGCGCGCGGCGGGCTCACCTTCGGCCTTCACTCTCCCGGAGCCGATGTGAAGATCCTCAGGGTCGGCCAGCATGTCACCAATATTGTTCAGCGTGCTGCAGCCCAGCGCCGGATCGAACCCGTTGTCGTTGGGAGAGATGTAGTTCGACGTACGCGGTACATAGCAGTCCGCGCCGACGGCGACCAGCCGATCGACCCGGATCTGACCTGCCTCATGCATCGATTTGCTCGTCGGCTCCGTCACGACCAGGATGTGGGCGCGAGGGACGCCCGCGGCCTCGACAGCCGAAACCACGAGCCGCGCACAGACCGTCCGGGGTGTTTCGATCAAAACCCGAAGGCTTTCGGGCCGACCATCGGCAGTCGTCTCGATGAAGCGCTGGATCGCCGTTCTTGCCAGGGAGCAGGAACCGGTCGGTATGCCGTAGGTCCGGCTCATCGTCGCGATCCCCAGTTGTGGAGATGCGACGTCCCTCAGACTGAGCGCATCGGGCTGACAGCCGCACAACGCGAGAGCCATTGTGATGGCGCTTCCAAACCCGGCAATCGACGTACGCATCACGTGCTCTCCAGAGGGCGTCGTCACTCGAACATGAATCCGGCGTCGCCCCGCAGGCGCGACGTCGGCGACGCCGGGCGGCCCCCGCCTCGGCCAGGTTTCGTGGTAGCGAGCTGGCCAAACAACAGACGATCGAGGTCGGACGGCGGACCGACGAAGTCGGTGGGCAGGCGGATCGTCGTCTCATCCGCGATCGGCCGGACGATGTAGGGCGTGACGATGATGATCAGCTCCGACTCGTTCTTGCGAAACTGAGTCGAACGGAACAATGCACCGAGCACCGGAACATCGCCCAGCCCAGGGATCTTGTCGACCTCGGTGTTGAAGTCGTTCTGCAGCAGACCTCCGATGACAAAGCTCTGCCCGCTGCCGAGTTCGACCGTCGTTTCTGCGCGGCGCACGGTCAGACTCGGGATCTGTGTTCCGTTGAACATCACCGCGCCGGCGGTCGACAGTTGGCTCACTTCCGGTCGAACCTGCAGGCTGATGAGGTCATGAGAAAGCACGGTCGGCGTAAATTCGAGGCCCACGCCGAAGCGCCGGAATTCGATCGACACATTGCCCAACGACTGCGCAACCGGGATCGGAAATTCGCCGCCGGCGAGGAAGTTCGCCTTCTGACCGGATACCGCGGTGAGCGTCGGCTCCGCCAGGATCGAGACTAGTCCTTCCTGGCCCAGCGCATCGACCAGCGCCGTGACGTTGAAGCCGCGACTACCAACCGCTTTTCCGGCGCTGTTCGAAAGCGCAATCGTAAAGCCTCCCGTCGATGCGATCGCTTGCCAAGTGACCCCAAGCTGCTTCACTGCGTTCCGCGAAACCTCCGCGACTCGGACCCGCAGGTTGACCTGGAGGCCGCCGTTGATCCGCAGTTGATTGACCAGCGGCTCGGTCTCGCCCAGGAACAGCGCTGCGGCCGCGCGCACTTTCTCCGCGATCTCCGCCGACGGGACCGTACCGCTCAATACCGCGCCGCGCGGCGTGCGCGCGAGTGACACCTGCAAATCGCCGAACTGCGCCCGCAGCAGCCGCTGCAGATCACCGTCATCATGGCGCACCACGATGACATAAGACGCCACCGTCGCTCCTTCAGGATCGAGCGCAAAGAGCGTGGTTCGACCGGGCTTCTTGCCGAAAACAAATACGCGATCCGCATGCGGAACCTGGACGTCCGCGATCGCCGGATCGGCAACGAATATCTTGGCAGCGGGACGCCGCAGGTCGATCAGCTCGCCTCGCGACATCCAGACCCGGATCTCCTCGCGCCCTGGCTCTGCGGATTCAACCTCGGCCAGCGTTCCCAGCGACACCGCTACCGTCAACACCAGCAATTGGACCCAAGCGAGCATGCGCCGGTTGATATCGCCGGCCCCGGCTTTGCGAAACTGTCCCCCTCGATCGTAACGCCGGCCACCGACCAGATCGGGGCGGTTCTCGACGCGCATCGGAACTCCGCCGCCAAACCATGTCCAGCTCTTCGCCGTCTTCCACACAACGCAAACTCCAGCAACATGATCGCATGCTCCCCAACGAGCACTGCCTCGCATTCACATTCGACAATTCGCATGACGGATCTGCCATCCCGTGCAGTCTCACTGCAAATTTCGCGACGAAGGTCGGGTCCATCTTGCAAGAGCAGAGCGGCGCCACACGCATACGATGCGCTTTCCGTGGTGAATGACGATCATTCGTGCTGCGATGCCAAGACCGTCATTGGCCCCCATCCTGTAACGCGCCAGAGCTAGCGGAGCTGTTCGTCGGACCAGCCGACGCTTCCCGATGCAATCCCGCGAGAATCTTGAGGTTGCTCTGAACGTCCTCCTCCTGGAGGTCGATGCGGGCGAGCTTGGCAGCGTCATCGTGGTCGCCTTTCAGTGCAAGCACGACCGCCAGGTTCTGTCGGGCGCGCGGCACGGAGTCGCTGCCGAGCGCGATCGGCCTGAGTTCCCTGATCGCCTCGTCGTACCGCCCGCTCAACCCCAGCGACAGCCCGAGATTGTTGCGGGCGGCGACGTATTCGGGATTGACCAGCAGCGCCTGTCGATAGTGCTCCTGCGCTTCACCATGATGTCCGAGGACATCAAGGGCCATTCCCAGTCCGTTGTGAGCGAGGGCGGCTTGCGGATCGATTGCGAGAGCCGCTTCGAATGTTGCCCGAGCCAATTCCGGCTGATGCGTGGCAAGTTGCGCCTGACCGATCCGGGTCCGATAAGACACCTCGTTCGGCTCAAGGCGGGCGGCCTCTTCAAAATGCCGGAGCGCGGCATCTGGATCGTCGCGTGAGATCAGGGCTCTTCCGAGCGCCGCCTGAGCCTCCGCTTGCTTGGGATTGGCTGCGACCGCCCTGTGATACAGCTTGAGAGCATCCTCGCGATCCCCCTTGGCCTCCGCCGCGCGGGCCAGGCGCATGATCGACGATGCATTTTCAGTCTGTTCATCCGTCGGCAGCTGCAGGCCGCTCAAATTGGCAGCACAGGAGCCGAGCGTCATGGTCGCCATCAGAAGGCACGCCGTCCGGGCCAGCCGGCTGAGGTGGTGAAGCCCGCTTTTTGTCGTCCACTGCAACTGCATTGATACTCTCGCAACCGGCCTTACATTGTCGCGGCGATGGTTCGCCATTGATGAGCTCGCTGGACGCATTGGTATGACCTCGTCACGCGACGCCGGGGTCCGCGATGTGGACCATCGCAACCGGCTCGACGGAAAACTCCGCCGCGACCTCCTGAAACGACAGCACTAGGACATTCAGCGCGGAATTCTTCGTGACCATGCGCCACACCGCGCGCCGGATGTCGCTCGCTGTCAGTACGACACAGGTCGCCCCGTCCTCGAATTTGGCCGCAGCGAATTGGCTGGTCAGATTGTCGATGAGGCGTGTCGCGAGCGCCGAATCGACGGCGGACCTTCCCGCAGCGTCCATCTGTTGATTGGTGGAGCGAATGAGATCCTCGGTCTCACGATCGATAACGAAGCTGCGAATGACCCGACGAGAGTCGGCGCAGGAGAAGCTGATCTGTCGCTTCAACGCCGACCGCACGTGCTCGGCAAGCACCGCCGAATTCTGCTCGCGCGTACCCCATTCGGCGAGCGTCTCGAGAATGAGGCGGAGGTTGCTGATCGAGATCTGCTCTTCGAGCAAGCGGCGCAGCACGTCGGTGATGCGTGGCAGCGGGACGACCCGTTGGGCCTCCCGAACCAGATCAGAATAGTCGCCATCGAGCCTCGCAATCAGGCGCTTGGCTTCCTGGATACCGAGGAACTCGGCGGCGTGGCGCACGAGCATCTGGCTGAGCCGCGACGTGATCCACACGGCCTGGCCCGCAGACGCAGGGACTGCGCGCGGCGCTCCCATGGCGGCGGAAGGCGGATCGCGCCGTGCTTCGTCGACCGAGACCGGCACACCGTTGAGCTCGATACGATAATGGTGCCGGCTGAGCTCGGAGCTCCGCGCAACGCCCACACTCGGACAGCCGAAGCCAAAGCGGTCCGCAATGTCCTGACGGGCGCGCCGTACCATGTCATCGAAGCCCCCGCGCCGGATCTCTTCGAACAGAACTGGCTCGGCAACCACCATGACGGGCGCCGTCGGCAACGCGGGCATCGCATGTCCCATGACCGGTGTAGCGGCTGCCGGCGTCACGACTGCGCCGGTATGCATCTCGCCCGACATTTTGCGCGCCAGAACCCCGGCGATCCCGATGGCGCCGAAAAGCCCTCCCAACAGAACAAAGATAGACGTTGGAAAGCCAGGCACGAAGGCAAGCCCGATCATGATCAGCCCAGCCAGTCTCAGCGAGTCGGGTCTCGCCGCAATCTGCCGGATGATGTCGGAGCCGAGATTGCCGTTGCCATCCGTCGCCACGCGCGTGACCACGGTTCCGGCCGCCATCGAAACGAACAGCGCCGGGATCTGCGAAATCAGACCGTCGCCAATCGTCAGCAGCGAGTAGATATGGACCGCCTCGCCGACGCGCAGCTTCTGTTGAACGGTGCCGACCGCGATGCCGCCGATCAAATTCACCGCGATGATGATGAGGCCTGCGATGGCGTCACCCTTGACGAATTTCATGGCGCCGTCCATCGCGCCATACAGCTGGCTCTCGCGCTCCAGCAGGCGGCGGCGACTTCGCGCCTCGATCTGATTGATGTCGCCGTTGCGCAGGTCCGCATCGATGCTCATCTGCTTGCCGGGCATTGCATCGAGCGTGAAGCGCGCCGCCACCTCCGCGACGCGCTCGGCCCCCTTGGTGATCACGACGAACTGAACGATCGTGATGATCAGGAAGACCACGAGGCCGACCACCACGTTCTCCGCGATCACAAACTCGCCGAAGGTGCGGATGATCGCACCGGCATCCGCCTGGACCAGGACGAGCCGACTGGTAGAGACGGAAATCGACAGCCGGAATACCGTTGAAATCAGAATGACGGCGGGCAAAGCCGAGAACTCGACCGGTGCCGTAAGGAAAAACGCGACCATCAGCAGCAGGATCGAGATGCCGATATTCAGTGCGATTAGAAAATCGACCAGCACGGTCGGCATCGGCAGGATCATCGTCACGATCGCGGTGACGATGATCATCACGACGATGAGATCGCGTCGGGCGCCAGCCCAGAGCAAGAATGATTGTAGCGCCGCCATTTCTCTGGGCCTACAGCTTGAGCACGAAGACCTGCGCGCTCCGCCGCAACGTAATGCGGCCCTGCTCGATGCGCTCGATGCTCCAACCGTCGTTGACCTGCGCGCCCTGAAAGTATTTCTGCCCGCGCTGATCAATGACGTAGGGCGTCTTGCCGGCCCACACCGACTGCACGGAGAGCGGCGTCGCTGCCTGCGGTATGGGACGCGTCTCGACCTTGCTGGTCAGCACGACCGCCGTGCCGAAAGTCTGGTCGAACCATTCCCTTGTCTCATACCAGGCATGGACGACGCTCGGGTCGACCAATCCTTTCGCGGTCACCGCGTCCGATGTCGTCGACACATCGATCGCGGACAGGCCGACGGCGGACAGGCGCTGCCCCAGCGCCAGCGCGGCGGCCTGGATCGAGATGCCAGCGGTCGCCGGGATGGGCTCCCGCAAAGAAGCCGGCGCTCCCCCGGAATCGGCGGGAGCATCGGTGTGAAGCGCAGCAGCAACAAGTCGAGCATCACGGCCGGCTGATCGTATCGGCTCCGCAGTGCACGCCACCTCGCAGGCTCCTGCTGCAAGCAGCCTCCCCAGCGGCATCTCCCCCTGTCTTAAGCCGATGGCTGCCGCGGCAGTACCAACAATGCCCAGAACGGAAATTCCTGCCATGGCCCAGGCGGCCCGGCGTCCTGGCCTCTGCGGCTGCGGCGGCAGCGCCCAGCGCAGACAGATGCCGCCGGCGACCAGATCGACTGGATATCGGGCGATATCCGTGGTGCCCGGCTCGATCCGCGCTGCATTGAGAACCACGTCACCGCCCAGGCTTTCCACGCGTAGCGCGGCTACGTCGACCTCCACCCGCGCCGCCATATCGGCAAGGGCCGGATCGGAGAGCACAATGTCCGCCTGGCGCGAACGCCCGATGGTATAAACGCCTGGCACGAGGCGCTCGATGACGCCAGCGTGGCAGCCCGACCGCACATGCAGATCAATCTCGGCAAACAGACTCTGATGCGCCGTCACGAGCTTACTCCGGACCAATCGCGCGTGGATGCTGGATCAAGAACAGAAAGGCCGGAGCAGCCGGCAGGCCGGTGCTCCGTCCTGATGATGGTGCTGTGCGGGCCGAGGCCCGACGTCGCACGTCAGCCGATGTTGGGACGCTGCTGCGCCACCGTCTCGATCGAACCGAGCGTGGTCTTGAGCGACGTGATCTCGGCGTTGGTCTGGATCGCCTGGTTGAAGGCATCCTGCATCTGCTGCATCGCCTGATCGACAGTGCTGCTGGAATTGGTGGTGCCGGAGGGATTGCTGGTGGACGAGCTAACGGTTGACATCAGGCTATTTCCTTCTGGGTTTCGATGGGGGTTGGGCAACGGCCGTCCGGGCTGTCCGCCTTGGGCCGGGAGGAGAACGTCGGTCAGCGGTTTCGGACACGGCCCTGCGAACATGCCATCGACCACGCCTTGGATTCTCCTCTCGGCCGAAGCACGAGTCCGGACCTTGTCGGGCTTGGGCGGCGTGGAGACGCCGTCCAATCCACACGTTCGCGAAAGGCACGTCAGCCGACGTTGGGGCGCTGCTGTGCGACCGTCTCGACCGAGCCGAGCGCGGTCTTGACCGAGGTAATCTCGGCGTTGGTCTTGATCGCTTCATCGAACGCATCCCGCATCTGCTGCATGGCTGCGTCGATCGAGGAAGGAGCACCGGGGATCGCGGTCGTTGAACTGCCCGACTGGGCAGCACTCCCGGCGCCCCCCGAGTTGCCGCCGCAGGCAGGTGGGTGGCAATGCACCTGGTGTCCGTGATCGGAACCTCCACATTGATCATCTCGATCATGATGATGGTGGTGCCGACCGGCGCATGAGTTGATGGACATGTTGTCGTTCCCTTATTTTCGACCTGAATAGTTAGTCGCGGCTATTCAGCTCCGCCGACGGCCGCGAGCACTTGGGACAGCTCGCCTTCGATCGTCGAGGCCAGCGATGGATTGCCGGACAGCAGATTGTGGACGTCCTGACTGAGCGCGCTGACCGCCTCGCCGATCGAGCCCGAAGAGCCGAACGTCTGATCGCCCTTCTGTTGCAGTTGCGACAGAGCCTGAGCAATTTGTCCCAGGATCTGGTTCTTGGTCGCATCCGGCATCCCCTGCGCACCCGCCACCTGATCGGCGATCTTGCCGAGCATCTGCACCAGCGGCTGGTTTTGCTGCGCACCGCCTCCGCCGCCTGCCTGCTGCATCTGCTCGATCGCGGCATCGATCAGCGCCTTGTTGGCCTGCGGGCTATTCTGCGCGTTGATGAGGCCGAGCAGCTGGTCCGCAGCCTGACCGCCCGGCTGGGCTTGGCCGCCCGCGCCCTGCGCTCCGCCGCCAGTTCCCTGGCCTGCCCCGGCAACTTGGCTCGGTGCACCACCATCAGCGCGGCCGAGCTGAGCGAGAATTTGACTGATCTCGGCGAGGATCTGGTTCTTCACCGAGTCCGACATCCCGGGCGCTTGCGATATCTGATCGGCCAAGTTGCCGAGCGCCTGGATCAACTGCTGGTTCATTTGCGAACCGGAGCTCTGGCCCGCTCCGCCGTTTCCACTGGCTCCGCCGTTTGCATTGCAGGCGCTCTCGTGTCCATTGGCGCGGTTCTGCGGCTGGGCTTGACCGATGAGTTGCCCGAGGATCTGCGCGATCCCGCCAAGGATCTGGTTCTTGCTCGCGTCCGGTACTCCCGAAGCGCTCGCCACCTGGTCCGCAATGTTGCCGAGCATCTGTATGGCCTGGCTGTTTTGCTGCGGTTGCGGCGACTGGCTCGATCTCCCGCCGCCTTGGCCGACCATGAACTGGACTGCGGCATCGATCAGCGCGACGTTCTGCTGCGGTGTGTTCGATGCACGGACCAAGCCGAGCAACTCGCGTGCATCCTGGGATTGCTGTGCGCGATCGGAATTCGGCCCATGTTGCGACGGCCCTCCCTCGTCGAAGCATCGCATGAAATGGACCGAAGCGTCCGTCATGTCGATGCGACCGGCGGGCGAATGGTCCGAACCCGCCGCATAACCAGTCCTCATCCCATAGCTCGTCGGCGATATCGTCATCCCAGTTCTCCCCTAGCTGCAGGCACGTGGCCCGGCCAAACCTTGCGAAAAAAGTCCACACGCTCCCGTCGCCCGGCCCAGGACCGAGCCGACGCCCCACTCCAAAGCGTCAACTATCAACGTGTCAGAGATCAGCCTCCGGGCTCAGGCGCATTCGCGTTCTCGTCACCCGCCTGCATCAGCTCCTGCACGGCATCCTGCCCGATCGACATCAACATGAAGCTTGCTGCCGAAGGGAGGAGCTGCAGAAACGCCTGCTCGAACTGCGCCTGATCGGACGCCGTCGGGCCAGCACCCTCACCTGCCGTCACCGCCGGCGCGGCGCCGGCTACGACATCCACGGCCATCTGCTCTTCTCCTTGTTTATGTCTATTCACTCATCATCGCAGTCATCACAGGCGCCCGGCACGCGGCTCAGGGACTGCCATCATCGGGGCCAGCAAGTTTGACCGTCGCAACCTGATCGGCGCGATAGATCATGACGAACGGCGGTTGTCCGACGCGCGGGTGAGCTGCCGCTTTCAGTCCAGCCAGCGTTCGATCCACGAGCGCGGCATATTGCGGCGGGCCCGAGACGAGCAGCAGGTCGGACTGCTTGACTTCGCGCAGCGGAAACCGATCGTCGCTGATCGCAAGCTCGCGCATGGCTGCATTGAGGCGATCGAGCGGGACCGCTCCGCGTGAGATCACCCGGCTCACGCTTTCTTTGCCCGAACTCACATAAAGCCGGAAACCGTCGAAGTACCACTCCAGGCCATAATTGGCGCAGAGATAATCGAGAAACTCGCGTGGCGTGAGCGACGGCAGTGGTCCGCGCACCCGGCCATGCACCTCGGCGCCGACCTCGACCCGTAGCCCGGTGTTGCGCCCCAGTTCCTGAAGCACCACCGCAAGCTCTTGCTCCACCACACTGTATTTGTAAGTGCCCGACGGCCAAGCCGGCTCCGCTGCCGCAGCGGTCGACGAGAATTCCGGAATCTCGGCTGCCAGCGTCGTGACAACGAAACACTGCACCAGCGAGCCGCAAAGCACGGCGATCAACCGGGAACGAATTTTTCCGATGCCCCACCCGGAGCGCGAGAGCGCGGAGGCCGCCCGCCAATTCCAAGAATTCTCAGCCATACACCAACTCATGCCGCCATCGCGACCAGGACCAGGCGCCGCACATCAAAGGCCGAAGGGCAGCGTGAACACCCGCGCACGCCACCGCGCAGTTCTCTGGCGCGCGGCATATATTTGTCAACGTATCCTCAACGTGACGCAGGCCGGGCGGATATATTTCAAATATTTTCTGACCGCGCAGCGACTGCCGCCTTATGGTCCGCCCCGACCGGAGTAGAGAGGCGAGAGATGACGACGGTTGCCCATGCGCAGCTCACATCGAACCACCGACCCAGGGGCGCAGTGATCCGCGCCGACGAGGCGGCGCGGTGGCACGATGCCGGTGCTCACCTCGAGGAGGCTCGCCGCCGTAGCGCCGAAATCCTGTCCAGCGCGCAGGAGGCGTACGAGAACGAACGTCGACGCGGGTTTGAGGACGGACGTCGGGCGGGCACCGAGGAGGCCATCCGACTGATAACCGAAACCAAGCTCAAAGCTGAAACCTTCGTGGCAGACGTCGAGGCCGAATTAGCCGATCTCGTCATCGAGATCTTGCGTGATATTCTCTCGCCGTTCGATGCAGCAGATCTTGCAGCTCGCGCAGTGATCAAGGCACTGGAGACTCTGCGAAGCCACGCGCAATTGACGATCAGGACTGCTCCTGGCGACGCGGCCGAGCTCCGTGCCCGGCTGGAGTCACTTTCCGGACCCTGGGATCACGCAGTGATGCATGTCGATCCGGATCCGCGCCTCGACCGAGGGCGCTGCCTGCTGGTCAGCGAATTCGGGCAGGTCGACGTGAGCATCGAGACGCAATTGCAGCTGATCGCGCTTGGATTGCGAAACTCTCGCCATGCCAAGCGCGCATGACCGCAACATACGAGGCCTTCGTGACAACCTCGGCGGCGTTGGCCGTCGAGCTGTCACCGCCTTGCCGCTGCTCAGTAGTCGCGGTGCGGATCGCAAATTCTGCGCATCAGCCGGCCGCCCCATTCTGACGGAGTGAGTTGAGATGAGTTTCGACGACATCGTGGAGCCGATCGGACCCGGCGTTCGCTCGCAGAGCATGGTTGCAGCACCAGCGCAGCACTCGTTCGAGATGGCCCTCGATCAGACCGCGCAACCGGCGGCGGCGCAGCCCGCTTCGATGGAAATGCGTATTACCCCGCCGGCCTCGGACGACATGAGCGCAAAGATACTTGGCGAGCTGGGACGGTTTTACGATCGCGCGCAAATCTGGCAGGCGTCCGGTTCCGCGAACCCAGGCGTTCCGGCGGCGGCGCCGGAAATCAAGGAGCCGGTCGCAAAACCGAATGTCGCTGGACCGGCGGTCGCCGACAGCGCGGCAGCCGCCCCCGCAGCCTTCGATGTGCAACAAATGACCGCGATGCTCGGGCAGGCCTTCGCTTTCGCCATCGAGACCACCCTTGTGTCGAAAGCCTCGACCGAGTCCACGCGGATCTTCAATACCTTCCTCAAAGGACAGTGACGGACATGGCGATCGGAGGACTCAGACGACCGCTCCGGGCGCGCGCGCCGCAACGGGTGCTAGCGATCGCCGGGTTGTTGCTGCTGGGCGGTTGCAAGACTGATCTGTACAGCAAGCTGCAGGAGCGTGAGGCCAATCTCATCGTGGCGACATTGCTGCGGAACGGATTGCCGGCCGATCGGGTCGTCACGAAGGACGGTTCGAGCACGGTGCGGGTCGAGGAGAGTGCGTTCGCCGCTGCCGTTACCCTGCTCAATGCCGCCGGCTTGCCGCGGGCCAAATTCCAGACCATGGCCGAGATCTTTCCGAGTGAAGGCCTGGTAGCTTCTCCGACCGAGGAGCGCGCCCGATTCATCTTTGCGCTCAGTCAGGAACTGGCGCGAACTGTCTCAGAGATCGACGGCGTGATTTCGGCACGCGTCCATGTCGTGCTGCCCAAGAACGACCCGCTGCGTCAGGATCAAATGCCATCCTCGGCCTCGGTCTTCATCAAGCATGATCGGCATGCGTCGGTGGTCGCGCTGCTACCACAGATCAAGACGCTGATCGCCAATGGCGTCGAGGGGCTCACCTACGACAAGGTATCGGTAGTATTCGTGCCGGCCGACGCCGAGGCCGTCGCCCGGCAGACCGTGGCGCCCGAAACGACCGCAGCGATCGGCCGTGCGGACTCCGCTGCAACGGCCACACGCCTGCCGATCCCCTGGCCTGTGCTCATCGCCCCCATCGGACTGATCGGCGCCGCGATGATCTTCGGCCTGTGGCATCGACTTTGGAGGAGCCGAGCGACATCAGGGCAACCTTCTGGCGCAGAGCGCCAAGGGTCGCGCGAGACGCTCCGCGTTGCGTCGTGATCGGAAGACATATCACATGCCATCCCCCCTTCTGGTCGAACGGAACGCAAGCGACCCGCTTCCGGAATTCCGACGAACGCCCGCCATCTACATTCATCCCGAGCGGCTCCATAGTTGCCTTCCCTACTTGCCGGCGGCGCTGACTGAGCGGATGCTGACGGTTGCGCGGCTGCACCCCAGGCTGTCGGAGATCATCATCTCCCACTATGGCCTGGTCGAATGCAGCGCCTGCGATCGTGGCTCCTCGGATTGCGGAGCAGCGGCCTGGCCGGTGGATCGCCTCACACGGCTCGCACATCGTGCTGGCGCGGTCTGGCACGCCGGGGCGCTGCGGTCGTTGATTCTTGGCCGGTCTCTGGCGCCGCTGCTCGCTGCATTCGACGAAGACCTCCGCGCGGTTGCGATCCGACACATCGATCTGGCCGCAGAGGCTACTCCGCGGATCGACATGGGAGACGTTGCGGAAGCGATCAGGCGTGACGGAATGCACTGCCTCAACGCCTGGGTGACCGAACTACGGCCCTGCAGCAGGGAGCGTGTCATTCTCAAATTCCCGCTGAAATCGGCGATCGGAGGACCGGTATCGCCAACGCATCACGCCCGCGGCGTCCTCATCATAAGAAGGCTGTTGGCCGAGACTGACGCGGCCCCGCCTGCCGGGATGCGACAATGACCCGGCAGTCGGGCTCTGTGGCGGATTTCTCACGCATTCTCCCCAACCTGCGGCTGGCCGCAAAGGCGGTGGAGACGCGGCAACTCACCGGACGTATCGTCCGCATCAGCGGAACCCTTATCCACGCGATCTGCCCCGGTGTCCGGATCGGCGAGATGTGCGCGCTAACGACGAATGACGGCCGCGAGCTCGCAGCCGAGGTGGTCGGGCTCGATGGACTGGAAGCTCTTCTCACACCTATTGGCGATCTCGATGGACTGTCGACGCGGACCGTGGTTGTTCCGAAAGGCCACGGTTTGCAGGTGCCGGTTGGACCCGGTCTGCTCGGTCGCGTCATCGACAGCTTCGGGCGACCGCTCGACGTTGACGAACGGGGACCGCTGCCATCAGGCCCGGTTGCGCCCGCCCGCGGCACAGCGCCGCCGGCGCTGGCGCGTGGGCTGATTGAGCGTCCGCTCGCTCTGGGCATCCGCAGCCTCGATGGATTGCTCACATGTGGCGAGGGCCAACGTCTTGGCATCTTCGGCGAACCGGGAACCGGCAAATCGTCCCTCGTCGCCCAAATCGTGCACAACGCCGCTGTCGACGTCACGGTGATTGCGCTGATCGGGGAGCGCGGCCGTGAAGTGCGCGAGTTCATCGAGCGGCACTTGACGGAGACCGCACGGTCGCGCGCCGTCGTCGTGGTCGCCACCTCGGATCGCCCGGCGATCGAGCGCGTAAAGGCCGCGCATGTGGCGACCGCGATTGCCGAACGTTTTCGCGATGATGGCGCGCGCGTTCTGCTGCTCCAGGACAGCATCACCCGCTTCGCCCGAGCGCTGCGTGAGATCGGCCTCGCCGCCGGAGAACCGCCGACCCGACGCGGCTTCCCGCCGTCGGTGTTTGCCGAGTTGCCGGTGCTGCTGGAGCGATCGGGTCCGGGAGCGCGAGGGTCCATCACGGCATTCTACACCGTGCTGGTGGAAGGCGACGGAACCGCCGATCCGATCGCCGAGGAGACACGCAGTATCCTCGACGGTCACATCGTGCTGTCGCCAACGCTCGCCCAGGCTGGCCGCTATCCAGCCATCGATGTGAGCGCGAGTCTGAGCCGGGTGATGGAGCGGGTGGTGACGGCTGAGCACTTGCGCGCGGCGCGGCACGTTCGGCAGTTGTTGGCCCGCTACGCCGAGATTGAGTTCCTGTTGCAGGTCGGCGAATACAAGCCTGGATCGGATGCGATCGCGGACGAGGCCGTTGCCAAGCGCGAGGCCATCGAAGCCTTCCTGGCCCAGGCCGCGGGAGAAACCAGTGCCTGGGCCGATACGCTTGCTCAGTTGAAGCGGCTCGCTTCATGACCGCATCGACCGTCCAACTCCGGCAGATGCTGCGGCTGCGCAAACGGCGCGAGCAGCACGCCCGAGCCGAGCTCGAGCACTGCGCCGCACGCCAAGTCGCTGCCAATACCGCCGCCGAGCTGGTTGCGTCGACCCTATCAGCGCAGATGGTCCTGCGCGATCGCTGTGAGGCGCAGATTTATCGCGAGATGTTGGGGCACACCCTCACGTCGCGCGACATCGACGGCATAGCCTCGCGCCTCGCGACCCTCAAGGCGCAGCTGGCGCGAACCAAAGCGGATGCCGACGCTGCCAATCGGTCCGCAGCCTCCGCTCGGGTCGCCCTCGACGACGCGCGCCGTGGCTTCGGCAAGCGGCTTCAGGCACGACGCAAATGGGAGCTTCTCGTTACGTTCTCCGAACGCGCCGATCAGCGACGCGACGCAATTGTCGAGGAGCTGGCTGCCGCGGATCTCAGGCTCGGGAGAGCCGCACCATGAATATCGCTGTTAACGCTGGCCCGCCACACTCAGTTGCGGCTGATGGCTCTGCACAGCCTTTGCCGTTTCGCCGTCTGACCCCAGGAGAGGCCCGTCTCGCCAACGTCTGGCACCGGCGATGGCGCGCGAAGTCCGTCGACATCGAAGGGATGCCGCTCCAAATCTCCCCGGCGGGCATGGACGACGACAGCGGAAAGCCTGCGGGAACCGTCATCGTGTTCGGCGTGACCATCGGCAGTGCCCGCGTGGAACTCGTGGTCCGCACCGCCGTCATCGATCGAATCCTGACTACCCTTTCTGCTCCGCCCCGCGACGGCCTGAGCGATACGAGCATGTTGCTCCTGGTCGAGCTTGCCGGGGCTGCGATGCTCGATGCCATGGAGCAGACGCTCGCGCTGCCGGTGGTGCTGACGGATCTCCGCGTGGTCTCCTCGCACGAGCCCGCGGGCAGACTCGCTCTCGCCGGCTCCCTTGCCGACCTGGCCTTCACGGCGTGGCTGAATTGGCCGACGGAACGTGCGGATATGCTCGCGGGCCTGCTCGGCATGCCAGAGACCGTCTCGGCTCCAGACCTTCCGATCGATGTCGCGCTCCGGGTCGGCACCACGCGATTGTCCGTTGGCGTGCTCGCAGGACTCGTCGCAGGAGACGTGGTGATCGTTGATCGATCGGCGCACAGCGACGGTCGCATAGCGGTTATCTGCGGCGAACGCCGGCTCGCCTTCGCCACTCTGGAAGGTGCAGATGCAACTCTGACGACCGGCCTGACGCCCATCACTGGCGACATGCAACGTATGTGGACTCCGGCGGACCTCACCATCATGAACGACGACCAGACAGGCTCACCCGAGCTCGACGACATCGAGGTCACTCTGCTGTTCGAGATCGGGCGGCTCTCCGTGACTCTCGGCGAACTTCGAGGGCTGGAAGCCGGGCATGTCTTCCAGCTCGGGCACGATCCCAAGGGAGCCGTCGAGATCCTGACCGGCGGCAAGCGGATCGGCTACGGCGAAGTGGTGCAGGTCGGCACTGCCATCGGCGTGCGCGTGGTGCGGATCTTCGGCCGTGACTGAGATTCACCCGAACCTGTTCGCGATCCTGGCGCTGGTTGCCGCGCTCGGTCTGGTAATCTTCGCCGTGGTTACGATGACATCGTTCATCAAGATTTCCGTGATCATGTTCCTGCTGCGCAACGCTCTTGGGATTCAGCAGACCCCGCCCAATCTGGTGCTCTATGCCATTGCGGTGGTGCTCACCATCTTCATCACCATGCCCGTGGCGCAGGCGGTCTATGACCGAATTAACGATCCGGTGCTCGAGTTCAAAACCTTTGAAGACTGGGTCAGCGCCGCCAACCGCGTCCGGGATCCATTACGCAACCATTTGAAGCGCTTCACCACCGCGGCCGAGCGCGACTTCTTTCTTGGCGCCACTACCAGGCTCTGGTCCGATCAACCGCACGCGGACGTGGCCAGCGACGACCTGATCATCCTGGTGCCGTCCTTCATCAGCTCAGAACTCAAGCGCGCCTTCGAGATCGGGTTCCTGCTGTATCTTCCGTTCATCGCCATCGACCTGATCGTTTCCGCCGTTCTGATGTCGCTCGGCATGTCGATGGTTCCTCCGGTGACGATTTCGGTCCCGTTCAAGCTGTTCTTGTTCGTTCTGGTCGAGGGCTGGTCAAAGCTGCTGCACGGCCTGGTCCTGAGCTATGTGTAGGATTCAAATATCAGGAGCGCGAAGTGGGTGAAGCATCGATCGTCGACCATTTCGTCTCGACGCTCATCGTCGTCATGACGTTCTCCCTACCACCGCTGATCGTCGCCATGGTGGTTGGCCTGATCGTGTCCGTGCTGCAAGCGGCGACGCAGATTCAGGATCAGACCCTGCCGCAGAGTATCAAGCTCATGGCGGTGGTGGCCACGCTCGCCACGTTCGGAACGGCATTGGCAGCACCACTGGTCCGCTATACGGAACAGGTGTTGGTCGACTTTCCCGGACTTACTCGCTAGCCAGGCGAACCGCGTCCACCGGACGGACCACCAGGCAGATCGAAGCACGCCGCCAGAGTCGTGGCAGCACGGGGGTGCCATGCCGAGCGACTTGCAAGGGCTCATTGACTTCGTCTTCGCCGGCCTCACCGCCATGGCGCTAGCCACCGCGAGGCCCATGACCCTGGTCCTGGTGCTTCCTGTGTTCGTTCGGCTGGGAATCTCGGGTTTGATCCGCAGCGCCTTCGTCATCGCCATCGCGCTGCCAGTGGCACCGATGCTGATCGGGGCTTTGCCGCCGAGCGGTACCGCCTCGCTCCGACTGGTGTCGCTTGTTTTCAAGGAGAGCTTCGTCGGCCTCGTACTCGGGCTGTTTCTATCCATTCCATTCTGGGCCGCACAGGTCGCGGGAGATTTGATCGACTTTCAGCGGCAGGCACCGGACGCCCAGCTGCAGGACCCGAATTCCATGACGGAAGCGAGCATCTCGGGAACCTTGTTCCTGCTGTTGATCATCGCGCTGTTCGTCGCCGCTGACGGCTTTCGCACGGTGACCGGCAGTCTCTATGACAGCTACGGCATATGGCCGATTCTGGCGCTGTTACCGAAACTCGACGGCCATGCTGCCCTGCTCGTCCTTCACTTGTTGGACCAAATGTTGCTGCTCGCGTTCGTCCTGGCATTTCCAGTCCTGGTCACGATGTTCCTTGCCATGATGACGCTGATGCTGATCGCCCGCTTTGCGCCCCAGCTAAACGTGTTCGATCTCTCCATGGCAGCTCGCAACCTCTTCTTCTTCATCGTCATGCCCGTCTATGGGAGCTTCCTGACCGCGTACTTCGCCGACGAGATCGGCGGACTGCGCCATGTCCTGGATGACATGCACCGGCTGCTGCCATGAACGACAGTACCGAGGAGCGCGCTCTTCCGCCGACGCCGAAAAAGCTGACCGAGGCTCGCAAGAAGGGGCAGATCTTCCACGGCTCCGACATGGTTGCGGCTGCGACAACCTCCGCCCTGCTCCTCGTGATCTGGTTCAGCGCCGGCGGTTTAGTCGATCGGCTGCGGATCGCCTTGAACCAAGCGGACAAGGTCAGCACACTGCCGTTCGACCAGGCCGCCAATATGATCGTTGGCGCGCTGGTTGATGGTACGCTCTCCTTGCTGATCAAGTTGATGATGGCCTTGGTCGCTGTGTCGATCCTCACCAATCTGATGATTTCGGGCGGCTTCCTGTTTGCCATCGAGCCAATGAAGCCGAACGCGGACAATCTCAACCCGATCGAGGGGCTGAAGCGGATGTTCTCGGTTCGCGCTCTGATCGAACTGGTCAAGAGCCTGCTGAAGACTCTGCTGCTGACCACCTGCTGTATCGGCATCGGAGTGATGAGCGTCAATGCCATCCTGCGCGCGCCGACCTGCGGGCTTGGCTGTCTTGGGCCGTTGTTCTCGGCGACCATCCGGCCGCTCGTTGCGGTCGGAGTGCTCGTGCTGCTCGGTGCCGGCTTGGCCGACCTGCCCGTGCAACGCTGGCTATTTCGCCGGCAGATGCGGATGACTCGAACCGAGCTGAAGCGTGAACGCAAAGATCAGGAGGGGATTCCGGAAATCCGCAACGCGCAGCGGCGCGAACGGCGCGAACTGCTGGAAGGAGCCGCCCTGCTTGGGGTAGCGGCAACGACCCTGTTCATTGAAGGCGACGACGTCGTCGTCGGGCTACGCTACGTGCGCGGCGAAACTCCGGTGCCTCGCCTGGTCTGCAAGGGCCGCGGTGTGCGAGCTCAACATCTCCTTGCTCTCGGTGCCGACATCGCGAAGGTCGTCGATGCCGAATTGGCCGCCGACCTTGACCGTCGCATCGAGGTCGGCAGATTCATTTCCGAGGAATTTTTTAATCCGATTGCTCGCGCGCTCCACATCGCCGCGGCCCAATCGATCTGACCGGTTCGGCGCGGCCTTAACGACGATATCGACATAAAAGCTATAAGCATGAGTGCTAGAGGTAAGCAGGTGACGTCAATCTGAGGTTGCAATGGAAGCTGAGTTCAGTAAGGTTGATATCGCCCATGCCAAGATCAAGCATCTCGTGACCCTGTACGACTTCGTGGCCGATCGACGTCTGCAAGTTCTCCCCGGCCAGCACCTACATATCAACGAGCTGTCCGATCGTGTCAGAGTGAGCGCGACGCCGGTACGTCAGGCCCTCGAACGACTTCACGGAGAGGGCCTGATCGATTGCATCCCAGGGCGCGGGTTCTTCTCCAAGGTGCCAGATGCGACGGAACTCCAGGAACTCTACGAGTTCGCGCTTCTGGTGCTTGATCGCAGTCTTCTCGCCGGGCAGGACGTGATTGAAGCTGGCGCATTGAAGGCTGGCATCGGCGCTGGAATGCCACCTGTACGGGCACCTTCCGCCGAAGAAGATCATCCGAGGAATGCGCTTTTCATCGAAGCCGTATCCGAGTGGATCACGGGTCTATCGAAAAACAGGCAGATGCTGCGGATGATGAAGAACTTCCATGACCGTAGCCGCTACGTGCGTTGTTTGACGCTTGCGAACTGTCCGAACACATCGATTCATTTTACAGAGATCATGACTCTCATCGATCTCGTCCGAACCGGCCAGAC
>JBARNF010000787.1:0-9204 GCA_049802835.1 Bradyrhizobium sp. | reverse complement strand
CCAAGCTCTCCGACGGCAAATGCGATCTCGACGATGTCGAGGATGTGATCGCGCGGGTGGTGCGCGGCGCCGTCCTCGGCCTGACGGCGAGCGAGACGACGGCGAGGACACCGGCTAGACTGACCGCAAGGGAGACGCGCTAAGGCCGCGTCTTCGAATTCAGCCATCAACAACGGAATACGCACCATGGCGCCCGGTCCGCGATCAATCCTCGTCATCACCGCCGCAGCGCTGACAGCGATCGTGGCCAGCGAGCCGGTTCTGGCGCGCGGCGCCGCCGCCAGCCTGATGAACTCGCCGGGCTATCAGCGCCGCCTGCAGGAATCGCGGCAACAACTGGCCGCGCCCGAGGTGCAGCTTTCGCCTGCTCCGGCAAGGGCCAAGCGGCACCAGCACCACCACACGCATTGAAGGTCCGAATGACACTCCGAACGGAGCACCGTAGCCCGGATGAGCGCAGCGATATCCGGGAAGATTGGTCCCGCATGTCGCTTCGCTCATGCGGGCTACGGGACTAGACCATGGCGATGCAGTCGATCTCGATGTCGAACGGCCCGGTCCATTCGGGAACGCAGACGAATATTCGGGCCGGCGGATTGTCCGGGAAATAGCGCGCATAGACGGCGTTGACGGCTGCGAAGTGCTTAGACGACGTGCAGACGACGTTGCATTTCATCACATCGTCCAGCGAAGCTCCGGCGGCGGCGAGGCAGAGCTTCATCTGGTCGAGCACCAGCTCGGTCTGCCGCTCGACCGACACATTCGCAATCTCCCCGGTTCGAGGATCGAACGGCGGAAGCCCGGACACGAACACCATGTTGCCGGCGCGCGTGACCGGAACCGCCGGTGGCCTACCCCAGCGATCGAGGTAGGACGAAATTGGCTCGACGCGGATCGATTGGCGCTTCATCTGTCAGCTCCGTTGCAAGAGGAGAAGACAGCCTAGCTCCGTACACGCGTCGATGTTTCGTAATTCGTCGAAGTGTCGATGCGCGCTACACCACGCCCTGCTGCTTCAGCGCCGCGATCTTCGCGGCGTCGTAACCGAGCGTGGACAGCACGTCCTGCGTGTCGGCCCCGAGCAGCGGCGGCGCGCGATAGTCGGTGATCGGCGTGCCGGAGAACGTCAGCGCGTTGCGGATCACAGACAGTTGCGGTTCGAACGGATGCTCGACCTTCACCTCCATGCCGCGCGAGCGGACATGCGGATCGCCGAACACGTGGGCGAAATCGTTGACGGGCCCGCAGGGCACGCCGGCCTTCTCGAGCTCGTCCAGCCAATGCTTGACCGTGTTCTTGAGGAACAGGCCGGCATAGATGGCCATGATCTCCTTGCCGTTGACGACGCGGTCGTTGTTCTTGACGAATTTCGGATCGCTCGCGAGCTCGGGCGCGCCGAGCACGGCGCAGGTGCGCGCGAACTGCGCGTCGTTGCCGACCACCAGCATCAATTCGCCATCGGTGCAGCGAAACACGCCGGCCGGCATGCCGCCATTGCCCCAGGTGCCGCGGCGTGGCGGCGATTGGCCGTTGAGGAGGAAGATCTGCGCATAGTGCGACAGCGAGGCGATCACGGTGTCGAACAGGCAGACGTCGACGTGCTGGCCGCCGCCGCCATTGACGTCGCGGTGATACAGCGCGGCGAGAATCCCGATCGAGCTGTTCATGCCGGTCATGTAGTCGACGATCGAGGGACCGACCTTCATCGGCCCCGCCCCCGGCTCGCCATCCATGTGGCCGGTCACGCTCATAAGCCCGCCCATGGCCTGGAAGATCGCATCATAGCCGGCGCGCGGCGCATACGGCCCGGTCTGGCCGAAACCGGTGACGGAGCAATAGATGACGTCTGGATTGACGGCGCGGATCGCCTCATAGTCGAGGCCATAGCGCTTGAGGTCGCCGACCTTGTAGTTCTCCATGAACACGTCGCAATCTCTGGCCAGCGCGCGGATGATCTCCTGGCCCTCAGGGGATGCGATGTTGACCGTGACCGACTGCTTGTTGCGGTTGGCACAGATGTAGAACGAGTTGTTGTTGTTGGCCTTGCCGTCGGGATCCCTGAGGTAGGGCGGGCCGAAGGCGCGCGCGTCGTCGCCGGTGCCGGGCCGCTCGATCTTGATCACCTCGGCGCCGAGATCGGCAAGCATCTGGGCGGACAAGGGTCCGGCCAGCACGCGCGTCAGATCGAGAATCTTGATGCCAGACAGCGGCAGGGCCGACATGGATGTTCCTCCGGGAGATTATTCCTTGTGGCGGGCTAAGCCGGTGACCGGATCGCCCGCGAACCCTCGCGGATACACCATTTTGGCGGCGAGAGCACTGCGCTCTCGGCATGCCGCCCTGCCGACGGCTCGCGTTGCCGGGCGATGCGCGCAAGCGATACCCCAGGTGTCGGCCCCGCATGCCGCTCGCGCTCATGTGGGCTACGGACTGACGCCAATCCCTCTGGCAGTCGCGCGAAAGCCCCGCAAATCCACGGCCGCTCACGAACTTTCTTGCTTCGTTTTGTGTGCAGTCTGCGGCGGGACACATCCGGAAACACGGAACAAGGAGCTGTTAAGCGTTACAATCGCACCTGGACCCAGGTTTGATGTTTCAACCCTGGAGCACGCCATGACATCGATCTCTGCATCCTCCATGAGCGGCTATTCGCCGCTCGACCTGCTCAAGCAGGAACTGACCAAGGAAGTCTCGGCCGGCAAGGTCAGCTCGACCGACCAGACCGCGCTATCGTCGGCGCTCGACGACATCGATTCCGCACTGAAGGCCGGCGGCAGCAGCTCGTCGTCCTCGTCGAGCTCCAGCACGCCGCCCTCGCCCAAGGAGATGCAGTCGAAGATCGACGATCTCATCCAGAGCGAGGTCGACAGCGGCAAGCTCACCTCCGACCAGGCGAGCGAATTGAAGAACGTGTTCGCCAGCGCGTTTTCCGGCGGGCCGGGCGGCGCCGGTGGTCCGCCGGCGTCTTCGTCGAGCAACGATTCCGATACCGACACCACGTCGAGCACGTCATCGTCCTCGTCGAGCAGCTCGTCCACCGTCGAGGAGCTGCTGAAGAAGCTGCTCGACGCGCTGCAGAGCTCGAACAGCAGCAAGAATTCCTCTTACAGCGCCAGCGGCAGCAGCTCGTCGAACTCCGCGAGCAAATCACTGGTGGTGGACTTCTCGGCCTGAACCGCAGACTGCGCGTCGCGAGCGCGTAGCCCGGGCGAGCGAAGCGACCCCGGGATCATCGCCGGCACAAATGTGAACCCGCATGTCGCTTCGCTCATGCGGGCTACGGACCATCACTCTGGCGTATTGAAGGTCCGTGCGAAATAGACCGGCGCCGCGGCCTTCTTCAGCCGGTAGAGCTGCGCCGGCCGGTTCGGCCCCCTGCGCATCCTGGCGACCGGCTCGATCAGATCGGCTGAGAGCATCCTGGTGCGGAACGCACTCTTCTCCAACGCACGATCCAGCACGATCTCGTAGGTCCGCTGCAGCTCGGGCAGCGTGAACTCCTCCGCCATCAGATAGGCCGGCAGCGAGGTGTACTCGACCTTGTTGCGCAGCCGCTGCACCGCCGCCTGCAGGATCTCGCCGTGATCGAAGGCGAGCTTCGGTTTGACGCCGACACCTGCGAGCGGAAACCATTGCGCGTCGGCGGCCAGCGTGGTCTCCGCGGCTGAAGCCGCGATCAGCGCGAAATAGGCATGCGTCGCCGACCAGCCGCGCGGATCGCGGCTGGCGCCGCCCCAGCTGCCGAGCTGCTCGAGATACGGACTGACGACGCCGGTCTTCTCCGCGAGCTTGCGCCGGGCGCAGGCCTCGAGATCGCGATCCCTGGCGACGTCGACGAAGCCGCCCGGCAGCGCGAACGCGTCTGGAAACGGCTCCCCCTCGCCATGGCCTCGGCGCACCAGCAGCACGTGCAGCGCCTCCAGCCGGATCGTGAAGATGACGATGTCGACCGTCGTCAGCGGCCGAGGGAAATCGAGGCCGGCTCGGTCCGCGCCTTCCATCTTCCCCGCCGCCGCCTGCTCCCCGCCCTGTCCCTGCCGCCCCGCCATACCGCCTCCCCCGCCCCATTTTGCCGCTTGACACTAGCATGCTTAGTTGTACTGTCCAACTTATTTAGTTGTCGTGACACACTTACGCCGCAACGTCAGGAGGCCGCCATGTTCGGCTTACGTTTCATCAAGGCCCAGCCCACCACCTACCTGCTCAAGTACCGCGCTGGCGCCGTCGTCGAGGAAGGCGCTGGGCTGTCCACCTTCTATTACGGGCCAGCGACCTCGCTGGTCGCGATCCCGATCGGCAGTCGCGACGCCGCCTTCATCTTCCAGCAGATCGCCCGCGACTTTCAGACGCTGACGATCCAGGGCCAGGTCACCTACCGCATCGGCGAGCCGAAGAAGGCAGCGGCAATGCTGAACTTCACCCTCAAGCGCGACGGCAAGACGTACGAGTCGGACGATCCCGAGGAACTGCCGCAGCGCGTGCTCGGCGCAGTCGAGGTGCTGGCGCAGCAGGCCGTCAAGGACATGACCTTGAAGGAAGCGCTGCGCGCCTCCGACCGCATCGCCGAGGTGATCGCGACCGGATTGCAGCGCCGCGCGGACATCGATGCGCTGGGCCTGGAGATCCTCGGCGTCGCCGTGCGCGCGGTGAAGCCGACGCCGGAAACCGCCAAGGCGCTGGAGGCCGAAGCGCGCGAGGCGATCCTGAAGACCGCGGACGAGGCGATCTTCGCCCGGCGCAATTTCGCGGTCGAACGCGAGCGCGCGATCCGCGAGAGCGAGCTGGATACCGAGATCGCGGTCGAGCAGAAGAAGCGCTCGATCCGCGAGACCCAGATGGATGCGGAGGCCAGCGTCGCGGCGAAGAAAAATGAGCTGCGCGAAGCCGGCATGGTCGCGGACATCGGGCTGGAGGCCAAGCGCAAGGATTTCGTCGGCCTGAACGCGGCGAACACCCGCACCTTGGCAGATGCGGAGGCGTACCGCGTCGGCGCGCTGATGAAGATCTTCGAGGGCGTCGACACCAAGGTGATCCAGGCGCTGGCCGCGACCGGCATGCAGCCGGGCCAGTTGATCGCGCAGGCGTTCTCAGGGCTCGCCGAGAAGGCCGAGAAGATCGGGCAGCTGAACGTCTCACCGGAGCTGTTGAACAGCCTGATGCAGAAGCCCGCGGAGGCCGCCCGTGTCCGGCAATGACCGCAAGGTGGTGCTGGTCACGAGACAAACGCGGCTTGAGGAGCTCGTAGCAAGGTTCCTCACCGCGGACCAGGCCCGCTTCTATGTCGAGCATCTCGGCGCCGACTTCTCCGACTACGAGCGCGAGCACGCGGCCTACCAGGCCGCGCGCGCCACCACCGTGCAGACACTCGAACGCTGGGGCCGCTATCAGCTCGTCGACCGCAGCTTCCTGCCGAATTTCCTGTTCGGCCCGGCCGACATCGTGGTGGCGCTCGGCCAGGACGGCCTCGTTGCCAACACCATGAAATATCTCGACGGCCATCCGCTGGTCGGGCTCAACCCGGATGGTCAGCGCCATGACGGCGTGCTGCTGCCGTTCAAGCCGGCCGATCTCGCGAGCGTCCTGCCCGAGGTCGCCGCCGACAAGCGCGCGGCCAAGGCGGTGACCATGGCCAAGGCGAGCCTTGCCGACGGCCAGGTGCTGCATGCCGTCAACGACCTCTTCATCGGCGCGCGCACGCACGTCTCGGCACGTTACGAGATCGCGACGGGCGATCGTCATGAGCGGCAGTCCTCCAGCGGCCTGATCGTGGCGACCGGGCTCGGCTCGACCGCCTGGTTCAAGAGCATCGTCACCGGCGCGCTTGCGATCGCCGGCAGTTTCGGCAGCCGCAGCAACGGCGGCGACTACACCGCCCTGCCGTGGGACGCCCGCGCGCTTCGTTTTGCCGTGCGCGAGCCGTTCCCGAGCAAGACATCGCAGACCTCGCTGGTCTGCGGCGGTCTCATGGAGGCCGAGACCTTGCGCCTGCGCTCGCTGATGCCGGAGAACGGCGTCATCTTCTCCGACGGTATCGAGGCCGACCACCTGGATTTCAATGCTGGGACCGAGGCGGTGATTGGAATCGCGGAGCGGCAGGGGCGGTTGATCGTGTAGACCTGCGCTGTCCCGCATGTCGCTTCGCTCATGCGGGCTACGGGACCGTCATTGCGGACGCACTCTCGCACAACACGGCGAAACGCGTAGCCCGGATGAGCGCACGCCGAAGCACAACGGGCGTAGGCGGGAGCGACATCCGGGGTCTCCGTAACAGAACGTGAGACCCCGCATGTCGCCTCCACCTACGCTCTGCGAGCTGCGGCGGAGGCTCATGCGGGCTACGAGACCGTCATCGCCGCGAACATGACCGCCCGTCTACGCCCTCGCGAAAACCAGCACGCCGTTGGCCGGGATCGTCACCATGGCCGAGCATGGCTGGCCGTGCAGCGCAGGTCCGCCTGCGGTCACCGCGCCGTTGTTGCCGACGACGCCGGGATTGACCCAATTGTCGTAGACGTCGCTGTTGAACACCTCGCGCCACTGCCCGCTTGCCGGGAATCCGATCGCGTAGTCGCGCCATGGCATCTCGCTCAGGCTCGCGATCACGATCACGTCGTCGCCCTGGCCATCCCAGCGATGGAAGGCCAGCATGCGGTTGCCGTCATGGGCGTGGACGATGGCGCAGCCTTCGCCCGTCAGCGCCGGATGGGTGCGGCGGACCGCGATCAGCTCGCGCGTGAAGCGCATCGCATCGGCGGTGATCTTGTCCTCGCCATCGAGCAGCGCCCAATGGATCGTCGTGTCCGGGTTGGGCGTGTCGCTCCACGGTCTGTCCTCGAACAGCTCCTGGCCCATGAACAACATCGGGATGCCCGGCGCGGTCAAAAGCAGCCCGGTGGCCACGCGGCTGCGGCTGCGCGCATACCAGCAGCGGCTGTCGACCGGATCGGCGAGGCGCGGGATACGCGGCTCGCGGCCGGCATAGACGATGTCGTGGTTCTCGATCGAGTTCACCGCGCGCCAGCGCTTGTCGAGGCTGAGATCGGCGATCGCCGCTGCGATCGGCTGCATCGCAACGACAGCCCCCGCTCCGCCGGCGGCGCTCGCGAGGGCGCCACGCACGGCGAGGCGCAAGCCGTCGCTCCAGGTCGCATCGAAGCCGGCGCCGCCGGTCGCGATATCCCTCACGACCCATGGATTGACCGGCCAGTATTCGGCGATCTGAATCGCATCCGGCTTCTCCGCGCGCAGCGCCTCGGTGAGCTGCTGGCAGGTCGCCCAGCCGCCGAAATGGTCCATCACGCTGACCTCGTCGAAGCGCAGGCCATCGGCGTGATATTCGCGGTAGAACATGATGGCGTTGTCGACGAGGTATTGCCGCACGTCGGCGTTCCAATAGGCGAACACCTGCCCGCCGGCCCAGCCCTGATCGGTGAAATACACGCTTCTGTTGGGATCGCCATAGGGCTGGCGATCGAAATACCAGATGCTGTTCTCATCGAACCCGCCGCCGGCGTGGTTGTAGACGACGTCGAACAGCACGGCGATGCCATGGACATGGCAGACGTCGATCAGCGCGCGCAGCTGATCGTCGCAATGGCGCAGCATATCGACACCGGCGTACGGCGCGGCGCCCGCAGCGATCAGGATCTCGTTGGTGCGCTTGAAGTAGGCCGCGAGATGCGCCTCCTCGGCCTCGCCATAGTCGGTCTCCGGGCTGAACAGGTCGGTGCCGTTGTAGCCCATGCTGAACATGGACGGGAATTCCTGCACCGGCAGCAGCTCGATGGCATTGATGCCAAGCCTAGCCAGATGCGGCACGCGCTCGATCACGTCGAAGAAGCAGCCGTCGGGATTGCCCGCCTTCATGTCGAAGGTGCCGACGTGGAGCTGGTAGATCACGAGCTCGCTGGGGGGCGGCGGCGTGAACGCGGTGTCGTGCCAGGGAAACGCCTGCGGGTTGCGCAGCACGGAGTGCGATTGTGGAAACGGCGGATCGACGGTGAGCAGCCGCGCATGCGGATCGCGCTTGTAGCCCGAGCTGCCCTCGCCCTCGACAAAATACATGTAGGCGTCGCCATCCTTCAAGCCGGGGATGAAGATCGCGCAATGACCGTTGCCGATCGGCGCGAGCCGGCAGCTCGCATCCTGCGCCCAGTCGTTGAACGGACCGCAGACGTAGACGTCACGGGCATGCGGCGCGAACACGCGAAACGTGGCGCCGCCGGTCACCAGGGTGCCGCCCATGGGAGCCTTGAGAAGATGCATCTGCCTCAACGAAATCCGGATGCCTTCGGGGAAAGGCGGCAGCGTAACAGGTTCGAGCAGCATATCCATGACGGTCAGCTCTCCCGTTCGGCTCAAAACAGCCGGGCGCCGTTCGGCACGGCCTGGTCGGGCTGGAACAGCACGACATTCCCCTGCTCGTCGGGAAAGCCGAGCGTCAGCACCTCCGACATGAACTTGCCGATCTGGCGCGGCGGGAAGTTGACGACGCCGGCGACTTGGCGCCCGACCAGCGCCGCCGGATCGTACAGCGTGGCGATCTGGGCGCTGGAGCGCCTCGTGCCGATCCCGGGGCCGAAATCGATGGTCAGCTTCAGCGACGGCTTGCGCGCCTCGGGATAGGGCTCGGCCGCGACGATGGTGCCGACACGGATGTCGACGGCCAGGAACTGGTCGAAGGTGATCTGGGCTACCGCCGGGGCTGTGGGATCGTGGGAGAGATGCATGGCGGCCTCATCGAACGCATGACGCGCCGCGCGGGAGTGGTGGTTCCCGGCGCGGCCTGAACTTGAGATTCCTCAACCGGATCAATTTTTAGTCGGTGGGTTGGGTGCTGACAATGCATGCTCCTGGGGATGGGCGGCCACGCGGGTGATTGGCCATGCCGGTGTGGCCGATGGGTCGCAGGCCGTGCCACGCGCTCCGGCCATCGTCCCCGCGTCATCCCTGCAGAGCCTCGCACTCCCCGCACACTCCGCTGTCATCCCTGCGCACGCAGGGACCCATAACCACAGGGTGATGTCGTGACACGAGATGGCCAGACTTGCGCAAGCCAACTGCCGCCTCGGAGTATGGGTCCCGGGTCGGCACCCCGCCGCCGCTTCGCGCCGTCGCGGCTTGCCCGGGACGACAATGGAGGTTGGCGAGAGAGCGGAGCATCAGAGCCGCAACTCGGTACTGCGCGATAGCATGGATCTGCAA
>JBARNF010000786.1:0-3485 GCA_049802835.1 Bradyrhizobium sp. | reverse complement strand
GCCTCGACGTCATCCGGAGCGATGCGGCCGGTGATCGCGTAAACGGTAACGCGCGTCAGCTTGGCGCTTTTGTTGAACTCCTCCGCGAGCTTGCGGGCCTTCACCATTGCGCGTTCAAGATCCTCGGTCGCGATCTCGGGACAGAGCAGGCCGAAAGCGCTACGTGAGCAGACGCCCCGAATGAGCGTCAAGGCGCGGGACCGAACTTGCAGCGCTGCCTCGTGCTCAGTCGGGTCGCTGATAGTGCGCTGGGTTTCCCAGCGCGCTTTCCGCTTGCCATCGTCGGTGACGTGATCCGCCTCGATGTTCTGTTTCTCATATTCGACGTTTCCGGAAACAGTCGTCTTGAGGCTGACGAGGAGGCCGGGGCGGAGTGTGGATGATGCGATAGACATTTGGTGGTTCCTTTCTGGAGCTGGGTTAGGCGAGGTCGAGGACGCGCTCGCCCGATTGCGAACGCGCTGTTTCTTCGTTGATGCTGGCGGCCTTCGCTCGGTCCTTTGCCCATTTGCGGAGCGCGTCGATTTTCTCTTTCGCGGTCTCGCTTAGGGGCACGACGCTATTGGCGGCGCGGAGCATGTCGGCGTCGGTGATCGGACGCTTGCCATCTGCGAACGCGGTGAACATCGCGTCCGGGATCAGCTCGGCCAACTCGCTGCCGGTGAAGCCGTCCGTTGCACGCGCGACCGTCACAAGATTGAGCGCCCCGGGCGATCGATTGTGGGAGCGCAGCGCGGCGGCGAGAACGGCGCAGCGCTCGCTTTCGTTCGGTAGGTCGACGAACCAAACGTCATCAAAGCGGCCCTTGCGGAGCAGCTCGGGCGGTAGCGCAGAGACGTCATTGGCGGTTGCGATGCAGAAGGCATCCCCGCGTCGCTCTTGCATCCAATTCAGGATCGATCCGAGCGCGTCCGCAGAGACCCCGCCGTCAGCGGCGCCTTGCGTCGCTCCGGCCATTGCCTTCTCGATTTCGTCGAACCAAACGACGCAACGGCCGATGGCTTCAATGACGCGAAACGCTTTCCGCAGGTTGCCCTCGCTCTCGCCGACAAACTTGCCTTTGAGGCCGCCCAGGTCGATGCGGAGCAGCGGGATGCCCCATGCTGTCGCGATCGCCTTGGCCGTCAGGCTCTTGCCGCATCCGGGGACGCCGACAAGCAATGCGCCCTTCGGAGCGGGGAGGCCGTATTCGCGAGCCTCCGGAGTGTAAGCAGCAGAGCGAGCGACAAGCCACGCTTTGAGATTTTCGAGCCCGCCCACGGCGTCGAGGCCGCCGGGCAGAGGGTCGTACCATTCGAGAACGCGTTCCCGCGCGATCACGCGGCGCTTTTCTTTCGCGACGACAGCAGGATCAATCCTCTTGAGCTGCACGATAGAGCGAGCGTAGCAGGACGCGGCTTCCTCTCCGGTCAGCCCCACGGCAGCGTCAATCGCTGCCTCGCGGACGCGCTCGGCGTCTGCACTGTCGCGCACGGCATCCGGTAGCGATCGGATTGCAGCGTCTAGGATCGCGGCTATCTCTTCGCGGTCCGGCATCGGCCATTCAATGACGGTCGCGTGGTTCGACAGCTCCGGCGGCACTTCGGCGGAGGGCGTCAGAATGATGATGGCGTTTGCGCGGTTACGCTCGACTGCTGGCAGAGCGCGCGACAGATTGCGCAGCGAGCGGAGCACGGTCGCCCCGATCGGGCCGCCGAGCCAAATAGGCAAGTCTCGCATAATCGTCAGCGTGCGATTTGCGGAGCCGTTCTTATCGACAGACGCGGCGCGAATGTTCGCGAGGCAGTCAGCGGGTTCGTTCATGTAGTTGACGATTTGCTTGCCCGTCATGTCGCAGATGCCGGACGCAACATCCCATGTTCGCGGGACATAAGCAGCGGACGCGGCGGCCTCGACTAACAGGCGCTCGACGCGAGCCTCCTCGCGAGTGACGATCCAAATAAGAGAGTTTCGAGCGCGGAGCAGCGCGGCGACGTCGGCAGCAGTCTCTTGACCCTTGGTCATACGATCTTCTTTCAGTGGTGAAGGCGTTGGGCGATGCCGATCCAAATCGCAGCGTTCGCTGCCATCAGGACGACGGCGACAAGAATGGCGGCGGGCAAATGATGACGTCTCACCATTGAGCTGCCCCAGCTTGAATGCCTCCGGCGATCCAACCGGCGGCGGTCATGGCGATCAGAAAGAACGCGGCGAGCGGCAGCTTCACCCGCCAATTAAGCAGGCGCTTCATGGGTGCGGTTCAACGTGCGGCGAGCACGGCCTTGGCAGCGTCCGCGGCGAGCGCGCGGGCTGCTCTGGTGAAGTCGTCGCACATAGCGGCGATGGACAGGCAGCGGTGTTTGGTTTCGTCATCGAAGAAATGAAGCGTTTCGACAGTCGCGGCCGGTGTGGACTTGCTGCCGAAATGATTGATCGTAAGGACGGTGATCCGGGCGAGCGCGGCGACGCGATCTTGAGTGGACATATTGATCTCCTTTGCGATGCAGAAATTGCATCCCATCGCGCCGGTCTCTGACATCGGCGCGAGAGGCTGAAATCCCTTCCCCCGGTTCGATCGGCATCGGCGATTTGCGGGCAGCGATGGCACGCGCGTTCGGTTGCTGTGATCTTGTGGGGGCGTCAGCGATGCAGGATCGTGTTCGGAGAAGCGCAGACGGAAATGAGCGTTGCGGGGTGTCGGGGGCGAGCATCGGCTTAGATGCGCGGTCGCTGTAGAAGCGACGGCGTAACGGCGGGTGGCCCAAAGCGATGCAGGAGCGCAGGCGGCATAAAGCCAGTTGGCGCGTCTCGCCCCGTTCTCTTACTGATCCGAATGTCAAACAGCCCGCTCGGTATTTCCGAACTTCATTATGTGTTTATTCGTTACGTCAGCGACGTGACGCACTACGATATGTAGTGGAGCTGGACGGCAATGCCAAGCTCCGGCACCCGAAAAACACCCGAATTTTGGAGAATTCGCCCCGATCCGGAGCGGAATATCCCGGATTAGCGAAAGATTAACGGCCGGAGACGGCTACAGAACGTGGTGACGTCGCATGGCGGAAGAGACTAAAGAGACCCCATCCGGGGGCGATATCGACGGGCCGACGGCCGCGCGCTTGCTCATGTGCACTGAGCAGTGGTTTCTGAAACTCGTAAAAGACGGCTGGATCAAGCGCGCATCGCGCGGACGGTACCGGATTGTCGAAGTCGTCCAGGGGCACATTCGCTACCTTCAGGACGAGGGCCGCCGAGCAACCAAGACGGCATCGGCGTCGCGCGTGCAGGAAGCGCGAGCCGCTCAAATCGAAATGCAAACCCAGCGCGAGTTAGGACGCCTTGTCGACGTCGATGAGGTCTTGACGTGGCAGTCTGAAATTCTCGGCACGCTGGCGCGAGAGCTGACCGGCGTACCCACGGCAGCAACGCGAGACCTCACCGTGCGGGCAGAAATCGAGAAGCATCTAAATGGCGCAGTCGATCGATGCCGCAAACAATTTGAGGAA
>JBARNF010000785.1:0-18290 GCA_049802835.1 Bradyrhizobium sp. | reverse complement strand
CGGTGGGACGTCACCTGGTGCAGCGCGCGAGGGACGGCGATGCCTCGGGAGGAGCCATCGTCAACGTCTCGTCTGACGCGGGGCGAAAGGGATCGGTGGGCCAGATCAACTATGCCGCTGCCAAGGCCGGACTGCTCGGCATGACCATGACCGCGGCTCGGGAGTGGGGCAAATACAACATCCGGGCCAATTCGATCTGCTTTGGCGTGGTCGAAACGCCGATGACCGAGGTCGTACGCGGCGAGAAATTCCGCGATGGCATCTTGGGGCAGATCCCACTTGCACGCTGGGCAACACCGGACGAAGTGGTACGGACCGTATGCTTCCTGCTCTCCGATGCGTCCTCGTACACGACCGGCCAGCACATCGGAGTCAACGGCGGCTTCCACATCAGTCTTTGACCTTGCGCCTTCGTCGCTCCCTTGGCATCTCTGCATTCAGGGGTGCCGAAAGGCGAAGGCGAAACCTGCGGTGGGGCGCGCACGAGACGCGACCCACCGGCTCTTTTTCCTAATCCGCCGTCATCGGCTCGCCGGATAAGCCCCAGCTGGTCCCGTCGAAAACGGCGATGCGCAGGGTCTTGAACGGCGTGTAGTCTCCGGGCTTGGTGCCGATGGTGATACCCGGAAGCATCATCGGCAACCGTTCGCCGTGCAAGGATGTTGCCTGCCGAATCAGATTTTCCCGGGTCAACTGGTCGCCGCACGCTTTCAGGACAGCCCCTAGCGCGTTGACGTTCATGTAGGCGACGAGCACCGAGTAATCGTCGGGGTTGACGGACGGCGCATACTTCTTCAGAAAAACCTTGTATGCCTTGACCTCATCGTCGTCGGTCCAAGCCGGATCGCCCGGCTGCTTGAGAAATTGCGTGGTGACCAGCCCGCGGGAGGCGTCGAGTCCGGCCGGCTTCAGCACCGTATCGACCGAGGCGGTCGAGCCACCGATGATGTGCAGCGGATGCCAGTCCAGTTCGTGCACCTTGCGGATCGATTGCGCCGCGGCCTTGGCCGAAGACTGTTCGATCAACGTGTCAATGCCGGCGGATTTCAACTGAACGATCTGGGAGTCGATCGTTGGGTCGGAAACTTCGTAGGACACCTGGGCAACGATCAGAGAAGCCTTCGCGCCGAGACCCGCGCGCAGACCCTTGAGATAATCCTTCCCGAAATCGTCGTTCTGGTAGAGAACGCCGATCTTTGCCTCTGGCTTGGCTTTGAGGATGTATTTGGCGATGACGCGGCCTTCGGTCTCGAAGTCGGGATAGAGCGGAACGGTCCAGGGAAATTGATTGGGATCGTTGAAGCGGCGTCCTCCCGCCGTGATGAAAAGTTGCGGCACCTTCTTGGAATTGAGATATTTCTGGATGGCGACGTTCGGCGCGGTCCCGATCGTACCGACCTCGGCAAGGACGCCGATATCCTCGATCAGCTTCCGGGATTGCTCGACAGCTTTTGGCGCACTGTAGGCGTTGTCGAGTTGAGTGAAGCTGATCTTGCGTCCATTGATCCCGCCCCGCTCATTGAGCATGTCGAAGTAGCCGAGCACTGCCCGTCCAGCCCCCGCGCCGAATGCGGAGGCCGGGCCGCTGAGCGGCGTCGATTGACCGAGCTTGATCTCGGTGTCGCTGGCTCCGGGATCATAGCTCTTCTGTGCATGTGCGGCCGGGAGGGACAGGAGAGTGGCTGCGAACAGAGAACACGATGTCAGGACCGATGTGCGGCTCAAGGGCGTTCCTCCACGTCTGTGTTTCTTGATATTGCGGTTATCGAAGCAGTTCGCGCGCGATCACGAGACGCTGGATCTGGTTCGTTCCCTCGAAGATCTGGGTCAGCTTGGCATCACGCATCATCCGCTCGACCGGATAATCCATGGTGTAGCCATAGCCGCCGAAGACCTGCACAGCGTCGGTCGTCACCTTCATCGCCATGTCGCTGCTGAAGCACTTGGCCATGCTCGCGAGCAGGTTGAGGCGTTTCCAGTCGCCGGCGTCTCCGGCGCGTGCGCATTCGTAGACCAGCGCACGTGCCGCCTCGATCTGCATGGCCATGTCGGCCAGGATGAACTGGACGCCTTGGAATTCAGAGATGCTCTTCTTGAACTGCTTTCGTTCCTTTGCGTAGGCGAGGCTCGCTTCGAACGCGCCTTGGGCGAGGCCGACGCATTGGGCGCCGATCGTCGGCCGATTGAGGTCGAGCGCGCGCATCGAGGCCTTGAAGCCCTTGCCCTCCTCGCCGACGAGGTTTTCGGCAGGCACGCGGACGTTGTCCAGGAAGATCGGCGTATTTGGCGCCCCGCGAAAACCCATCTTGCGCTCATGGCGACCGAAGCTGATGCCGGGCATTTTCTTCGGCTCGAGAATGAATGCGCTGATGCCGTCCGAACCGGGGCTATCGCTGGTGCGTGCCATCAGGACGATGTAGTCGGCGGCGACGCCGTAGCTGCACCACTGTTTCCTGCCGTTGATGACGTAGCTGTCGCCGTCCTTGCGAGCCCGCGTATTGAGGGCCGAGACATCCGATCCCGCCTGAGGTTCGGAAATAGCGATGGCCGTGACGACGCCGCCCTCGGCAATGATCGGCAGAAATCGCTTGCGCTGCTCTTCCGAGCCGAAGTGCAGCAGCGGCATGATGAACATGGTGTTGAGGCCGGCAATCGACGCGCAGGCCGGCGAGACCTTGGCGATCTCCTCGCGTGCGATGCACATCATGGTGAGATTGCCGTTGGGACCGCCATACTGCTCGGGTACCCAGAGCTGCATCAGTCCCATCTCACCGAAAATCTTGACGATCTCCTCGGGGAAGCGATCCGTCGCGTCGATCTCGGCCGCAATCGGGGCCACGTGCCTGGCGACGACTTTCTGAACGCTGTCGCGAAAGGCGACCTGCTCCTCGGTGAAGGTCATGACGGCGGCGTTCTCCTGCCTGAAGAGATGGCTGATCAATGGTTGGACCAATATATCGGTGACCTGCAGTACTGGCAAGTAGGTCGGGCGACGAAAGGCTTCCGGCGTCTGTTTCCCGGCCACCGTCCGGTCGCGCGCTCTATCCGGGGACATCCGAGAACGACAAAATCAGCCGAACCGCCAGCCCGGACACGGCATCAAGCATCTGAAGGTTGGACGTCGAGGCGTGGCAGTCCCCAACCTGCAAACAGCAGGTCGAGGAGATCGAGCTGGGCGCGGTAGGCCGCCTGGTCCTGGACAAAGCGAACACATCGTCGCGCCTGAGCCGATAGACAAGGGGCGTCGCCGCGCTCGCTGGGGCGCAGGCGCCGATTGGACGCGAGATTCCTACCGCCGGCGGCTGCCGGGACGAGGTGCTGTCGCGCGCGGTCGAAACATCGCCGGAAGAGATCGCCGATCTCGCCAAGGCGGGCGTCTTCGGCCGGCCGCGCAACGAGGCGACGGCATCGCCGAGGCGACCGGTGTCACTCGTCGGGCGCGCCGACGACGGGGGAGGCCTTTGCGATCGCCAGGAGGCACTTCAGGAAATGAGACCGATCTTCCTTGCGCAGGGGCGCCAGCATCAGGTCCTGCAGCTCGGCCGCGGCGGGGATGACCGCCAGCAGAGCTTCCTCGCCCTTGGCGGTAATCTGGATCTGAATAGAACGGCGATCTTCCGGATTGCTCTTCTTTGAAACCAGCCGCCGCCCGGCCATGCGCTTGAGCATCTCGCTCAGTGTATTCCGGTCGCAACTGATGCGGTCGGCGAGAACGGACGCCATCATCGGACCCTGCTGGTACAGCGCCATGAGCACGCCGAACTGCCGCGGCGTGATGTCGCTCTGTCGGGTCAGGCTCTGATAAAGACCGTCATACCGGGCCTCGAGCAGCCGCAACAGGAAGCCGATGCCGCCTTCCAGTTGCCAGGTGCGCGCAAGCTGGCCCACCGAATCCTTTTCCGTGCGTTTTCTTGCGCTCATCCGGTTTCGATCTCGCTTCGGCATGCGGCCGTGAGCCAGCGGTTAACAGCTTGTTCCGGCGAGCTCAACCTTGCCGCAATGCAGCGCATTTCAGAAATTCGCCCCCATTGCATAGAGATCGAGAATATAATACGTACACGTATCAGATCGGATAGCTTGTGGCGGCAGCCAGGGAGGTCGCTTTGCATCTGCGCGAATTGCTGGCGATCCCTTATCTGCTCGAAGCAGAAGCCGTGGAGAGGGGGGCAGGACAATGGCTGATCCGGCTCGCTTACCCCGAACTGCCGGGCTGCGCAGCGGAAGCTGCGGTGGTTGAGCATGCGCTCCGGGATCTCGAACGGCGACGGATCGACATCATCGTCGGCCTGGTCGAGCAGGGTCGGCAGCCTCCGATCCCGCGCCAACCGCTCGCAACATCCGATCCACTCTGGACGGTACGCGATCTCGGCCTGTCGGAGCGCGTGGCTCGGCTGCTCACCACGGCAAACCCATGACGGCGACCTGATGCCGTCGGTTCGAATGGAGACCTGTCATGCTCTCACATGAAGATAATGAGCGGCTGGTGAGAGTGGGGAAGGGCACGCCGCTTGGCGAACTGTTCCGTCTCTACTGGATTCCGTTTCTGCCTTCGGCCGATCTGACGCCGGACGGACAGCCGCGACGGATCCGGTTGCTCGGCGAGGATCTGGTCGCTTTCAGAAATTCCGAGGGGGGCGTGGGCCTGGTCGACCAGGCTTGCCCGCACCGGGGCGCTCCCCTGATCTTCGGCCGGAACGAGGACTGCGGGCTGCGATGCGTCTATCACGGTTGGAAGTTCGATGTGACGGGGGCCGTCACGGATATGCCGGCAGAGCCCGTGCGTAGCCGTCTCAAGGAGCGAGTGCGCATCAAGGCGTACCCGTGCCGCGAGCGCAATGGCATGATCTGGACATATATGGGCCCAGACCAGGCCGATCCTCCGCCGCTTCCGAACGTCGAATGGAATCTCGTGCCGCAGGAGCAGGTGCATGTCAGCCTGCGCGTCCAGGAATGCAACTGGCTGCAGGCCGTGGAAGGCGAGATCGATTCTGCGCACGCACCGTTGCTCCACGGCCGCCTGGACGCCCAGGGCACAACGAGCGCGTGGATCCAGAAACGGGACCTTCGCCCGACATTCGAATGCATCAAGCAGGATTTCGGGATGAGCATCGCTGCCCGGCGCAACTACGACGCCACCACGCTCTACTGGCGTGTGAACCAGTTCATGTTTCCGTTCTACACGCTGGTCCCGCCACTGTCTCCGTTTCCGGATCTCAGCGGGCACGCCTGGGTGCCGATCGACGACGAGAACACGCTCTGCATCATGTTCTCATACCATCCTTCCGAGCCGCTCCGCCCCAAGACACGGCAGATCTTCGCGGAAGGGCACAATGGCCGCGAGAGCGGACACGCCAGTGGTAACGCGCTTGTTCAGCATCCCGTGACGGTCCCCTATGCCGGCTACTGGACCAAGTACAATCCGCAGAACGGCTTCCAGTTCGACTACGAGTCCCAGCGCACGACCTGGTTTTCGGGCTTGCCTGGGCTGTGGGTGCAGGACGGTGCCTGCCAGAGCGGCGTCTCAGCGATTTTCGACCGTACGAAAGAAAATCTTTGCTCGAGCGATACCGGCATCGCGATGACGCGCCGCTTCATCCTCGAAGCGCTGGGCGCCTATCGCGACCACGGCACCAAGCCAAAGGGCGTGGCTGACCCCGACGTGTTCATGGTGCGAGCCGTGTCCCTGCGACTTTCTCCGGAAGAGTCCTGGGCCGATGTCGGCGCGCGGTTCATGCAAGCCAAGATCGGCGCCGATTTCGGATACGACACGTGATTTGGAGGTCCTCTCAATTGGCAGAGGATGTGCGCTATGACTGAGCGTGTCATCTCGGTTCGCGTCAAGCGGATGACCTACGAGGCCGAACGCATCAATTCCTACGAGCTGGTGCCGCCGGACGGAGGCGAGCTCGATCCGTTCACGGCCGGCAGTCACATCGATATGCACCTGCCGGACAAAATGATCCGGAGCTATTCGCTGTTGAACGATCAGCGCGAGCGGCATCGGTACGTGATCGCGGTCAACAAGGACGCCGCGAGCCGGGGAGGGTCGAGCTTCCTCCACGACCACGTCCGGGTCGGAGACATTTTGACGGTTTCGGCTCCCAAGAACAACTTTCCGCTCCACGAAGATGCGGAGTCATCGGTCCTGATCGCCGGGGGCATCGGTATCACGCCATTGCTGTCGATGGTCCGCCGGCTCGAAGTTCTGGGACGCCGCTGGGACCTGTTCTATGCCGCGAGGACGCGTGCTGCCGCGGCGTTTCTCGACGACATCGGAGACTTGCGGCCCAGCGTCCATCTCAATCTGCATGTCGACGTCGACGTCGACGACGAGCGGCCGGGACGGATGTTCGACGTGGCGTCGATCGTCAAACAAGCGCCGGCGCAAGCTCATCTGTACTGCTGTGGCCCCGCGCCGATGCTGGAGGCGTTCCAGGCCGCCGCGGCCGACCGTTCCGAGGATTGCGTCCACGTCGAGTATTTCCAGGCCAGGGACACCCCGGCGCTCGAGGGTGGCTTCGAGGTAAGGCTGGCCAGAAGCAACCGCACCGTCGCAGTGGAAGCGGGCAAAACCATTCTGGATTCGCTCCTCGCGGCCGGCGTCACACCCAACTACGCCTGCAGCGAGGGAGTCTGTGGCACTTGCGAGACGCGGGTGCTGGAAGGAATACCGGACCATCGCGACCAATATCTGAGCGAGGAAGAGCAGATATCCAACAAGACGATCATGATCTGCTGCTCAGGCTCCAGGACACGCACGCTCGTTTTGGACCTCTAGAGAACGCAAAAGCGAATTGACGGATGCGACTCGCTCGCGAGGTCAATGAGAGCAATGTATCGGATACACCATGTTGGATGGGCTCGAAGCGGATCTACTTGAACCGACCCGCTGTTGTTCCGGCGCGCCGGAAGCGCTGGATAGCATCAGAGTGATCTCTCGCTCCATCGGATCCCCCGAGGCCAGGGAACGCTGGATCGTCACGCGCATTCGGCACGACACAGTGGGATGGGTGCCAAATGTGAGCCTCCCGATCCGCTATTCAAAGACATCCATTACCGATCCGGGGGGGCTACCGCGGTCGGACAGCATACGGACTGTGTGCTTCGCGAATGGCTTGGCTACGACGACAGGCGGATCGCAAGCTTGGCGGAAGGTGGAGTGTTCGGCCCGAATGCGCTGCGAGGCAGTAAGGCCTGATGTCGAAGCCGCACGACCAACGGACGCTCAGGGGCCGCGTTGCCGTGGTCGGCATCGGTGAGACCGATTATTATCGCCACGGCAAGTCGCCCGACCCGGAATTCAAGCTCGCGTTGAAAGCCATTCTCGCCGCGTGCAAGGATGCAGGACTTGATCCGCGCGACATCGACGGATTCTCGTCCTACAGCGACGATCGAAACGAAGCCTCGCGGCTGGCCACGGCGCTCGGCACGCACCGGCTTCGCACGGCTACGATGCAGTGGGGTGGCGGGGGAGGCGGCTGCTGCGCTGCCGTGGCCAACGCCGCGGCCTCCATCGTGGCCGGGCTCGCCGATTGCGTCGTAGTGTTTCGCGCATTGACGCAGGACCAACATGGGCGCTTCGGACAGGTCAGCGGCATCGAGATCGTCTTTGGCGAGAAAGCCTATCTGATGCCGTATGGCGTCCTTGCTCCGCCCCAGCGTTTTGCGATGAAGGTGCAGCGCTACATGCACGAGCATGGCGTCAGCCAGGGGGCTTTGCGCGCGATCGCGCTCGCGTCGTATCACCACGCCCAATCAAACCCGCGCGCCGTCATGCATGGCAAGCCTCTCGACGTTGAAAAATATGATGCATCGCGCTGGATCGTCGAACCGTTTCATCTCTACGATTGCTGCATGGAGAATGACGGCGCCGCCGCTCTCGTTCTCGTTGCGGAGGAGCGCGCGCATGAATTTCGGCAGAAGCCGGTCTTCGTGCTTGGTGCCGCTATGGGGTCAGGTCACCGCAGCGGAGCTATTCCCCACAACGCGCCGCACTACGCCAGCGCCGGCTTCGACACGGTTGCGCCCGACCTTTATCGCATGGCCGGGCTAGGACCTTCCGATGTCGGGACGGTTCAAGCCTATGAGAACTTCACCGGAGGCGTCGTGATGGCGCTCGCCGAGCATGGTTTCTTCAAGCCAGAGCAGGCCAATGATTTTCTCACGCTTGAAAATCTCATCGCGCCACGAGGGCAGCTCCCCCTGAATACCAGTGGTGGCAATCTTGCCGAATGCTACATGCACGGCCTCGAGGCCGTGCGCCAGGTCCGCGGCACCTCCACGAATCAGGTCAAGCGGAACGATGTGGCGATGGTGATCGGAGGCCCCATGGTCACGCCGGCAAGCAATCTGCTTCTTGGTTCGGACGCGGTCCGATGAACGGCCCCGAGATGCCAAATTATCTGGCCGGCGGTCTGCCGATCCCCGTGCCTGAACCCGACGGTCTGTCCAAGCCCTACTGGAACGGACTGCGGGAAAACCGTCTCCTGGTGCAGCGCTGCAGCCGTTGCTGCACATGGCAGTTCGGCCCGGAATGGATTTGCAGTGTTTGCCATACCTTCGATCCCGACTGGACCGAAATCGAGCCGCGGGGCTGCATCTTCAGCTGGGAGCGCGTGTGGCACCCTTCGCATGCCTTACTGCGCCAGCACGTGCCCCACGTCGCGGTGCTGGTGGAGATCCCCCATGCCGGATCAATCCGGATGGTGGGCAATCTCCTGGGCGATCCGCTGCAATCGGTGAGGATAGGAGCACCGGTGGAAGGATGTTTCGAACATCATCCTGATGGCAGCAGACCCTATTCCCTATTGCAATGGCGGATGTCGTCACCAGGAGGCAAGCCCGCCGGCGGAATACTAACAGTTGTTTCGTAAAGCGCGCGCAAAAGGGACTGACGATTGCTTCGACTTAGACCGGGTCCTGTCGAACGTAGCCGGAGAGCTATCAATTCCTCCGAACCCAGAGGCATATGGTGAGAGCGGCGGCTGTAACCGACAGGGGCGGTCGAACGAGTTAAAGCGGATCAGTCGACCAACCCCGGCCTGTCCGTGCCCGGCGAAATACCATCGCCGTTCATGCCGCTCATTTATTTCCAAGATTATGTGGCTGCAAATGGGACATTGGCGGTTCCCTTTGGGGCGTGTGCGTTTTTCTGGAATAGCAGGACGGCGCGCGTTCTCATCTCGGGCGATGGAATCCACAGCTTCGCGCAAGACAGCGTGGTCGTGCCGGCGATCTCAGTCGCGTGCGCACCGTGTGAATGGCAAATACCACTCCGTCCTTGCGCTCCGGCTCGGCCTCGTCTTATCCGGCAAGTCGGAAAGTTCGACTGCGCTTTAGACCAGGACGAAGCCGCGATTGGGCTCATCGCGAATGCATCGGGATCGCGCACGATTAGAGTCCGTAGACGAGGCGCCTAAGTGCTCGATGCGTCGAATTAGGCGCACTCGCAATGCAAACTGGCAGTTGGAAAGATTCTCTTGAGAACTCGATCGCGGTAGCGTGTCCCTCAATCAGCTGCCTCAAGACATGCGCGTAAAAGCGGTAGCGCGCGGGCGCTGCGGCAACTTGAACAGCCGGACTGCTAAATCGGTCGCTTCAGACCTCGGTAGAGGGCAGCTTCATTTGGAAACAAGCTATTGAAATCCCTGGAGCTCGTTTGGGCGAATGTTTCCAAACGAGCCCTGCAATCATTGAATAGTCACACTGATTTTGATTCCGCCATTCGGAGGTTTGATCCCTCCCGCCCCAGCCAGTTGAAATGATTGAGCAATCACACTTTGTTCCGAATGCCGCTCTGAACGGTTTCTGCTGCTCTCATTCTGAACGTCTGTCACCGTTTCGTTCGCCAATCGAAACGATCAGGCCCACGGTCGAGGCGATTGCGACGAAGGGAATTGTTTGCAGCGGCCGCTATCCGGCGGACACGGTCTACATCCGCGCGTTTGCCGGAGAGTTCGACAGCGTGGTCGCGATGTATCACGATCAGGGGCAGATCGCGACGAAGCTGCGCGGCTTCAATCGCGGAGTCACCGTCACCGCCGGTCTCGAGATCGTCTTCACCACGCCATCGCACGGAAGCTCGGGAGACATCACATGCACACTGATCGCAGGACGCTGCTTCAGGCCGCGGCCGCGCTTCCACTCTCGGCGGTGGCCGCCAACGCCGTCTTTGCGCAAGCCCAGGCGCCAGCGGCCGTCGCCGCTGTCCCCAAGGACATCACCCGTACGCTCGCCCGGTACGTCGTATCGGCGAGCTACGATGATCTGCCCGCCAACGTCCGCAAGGAGGGCGTGCGCACGTTGCTGAACTGGGTCGGCGTGGCGATCGGTGGATCGCGACACGAGACGGTCGATATCGCCGTTGCAGCGCTCGCGCCGTTCTCCGGCCCGCAGCAGGCCTCGCTGTTCGGCCGCCGCGAGCGGTTCGACGTCATGAATGCCGCCTTCATCAATGGAGTGTCGAGCCACATCTTCGATTTCGACGACACCCACCTGAAGACGATCATCCACCCGGCCGGCCCGGTGGCTTCGGCTATCATCGCGCTCTCGGAAATGCAGCCGGTCTCGGGAAAGGAGTTCCTGAATGCGCTCGTCCTCGGCGTCGAGACCGAGTGCAGGATCGGAAACGCCGTCTATCCGAACCACTACGGCGTCGGCTGGCACATCACCGGAACCGCAGGGGTGTTCGGCGCGGCCGCGGCCGCAGGCAAGCTGTTGAAGCTGAATGCAGCAGATGACCTGGGCGCTCGGTCTCGCCGCGTCTCAGCCGGTCGGCCTGCGGGAATCGTTCGGGTCGATGAACAGAGCTTCAACCCCGGCCGTGCAGCCTCGAACGGCATCTTCGCCGCCATTCTGGCGTCGAAGAACTTCACGTCGTCGGACGGGATGATCGAAGCAAAGCGCGGCTGGGCCAATACGATCAGCACCAAGCAGGACTATGGCGAGATCGTCGGCGAGCTCGGCAAGCGTTATGAAGCCGCGCTCAACACCTACAAGCCGTTCGCCTGCGGCATCGTGCTGCATCCGGCGACCGACGCCGCGATCCAGTTGCGCAACGAGAACAGGCTGACAGCCGACCAGATCGATCACGTCGATCTCAAGGTCAACCCGCTCGTGCTCGAGCTGACCGGCAAGAAGGCGCCGCAGCACGGGCTCGAGGGCAAGTTCAACATCTATCACGCAGTGGCGGTGGCCATCGTCGAGGGTGCAGGCGGCGAGAAGCAGTTCAGCGATCGCGCGGTGGCCGATCCGACCGTGCTGTCGCTGCGCGGCAAGGTCATCCCGCTCATCACGCCCGAGATCAAGCCGGAGCAGGTCGAGATGACGATCGTGCTGAAGGATGGGCGGCAGCTGGGCCGCCGCATCGAGCACGCTGTCGGTAGCGTGGAAGTGCCGATGACAGATCAGCAGCTCGAGGCGAAGTTCTCCGATCTCGCCGATGGCATCGTTCCTGCCGCGTCGATCCGGCGGATCATGGATGCCTGCTGGAACGTCGAGGGCCTGTCGAGCGCGGCCGACATCGCGAAGATGTCGGCGTCGGTTTGACGATCGAGACGGGGGCCATGCGTGAACTCGCCAGCAAGCAGCATCGCTCCGGTTGTCGGCGGTGTTCATTCCGCTGCAACGGAAGGGTCGGCAGTCACGATCTGGACTACTCGCCTGGGCCGAGACGATGGCTGCCTCGGTTCTGCATTGCAACAGGCCCGACCGCCTTCTTCGGGAACGATGCCGATGGCGCTGCTGCGTACCGCCGTACTTGCCCTGGTCTCATCGATCGTCGAGGTGTTCCATGGGGGACCCGACGACGGAATTGGCTCTAGGCCCGGGGCGTGCGGGACATTGCGTGGTGTTCGGCGGTCCAAGTCGCGCCGGACGTTGGCGACACGACAGGAGATTCGAACTTGACGATCACTCGTTCTCGAATCGTGGCGGCCATGGGCGTAATTTTCTCGTCCACACCGCCACCGGCCTTGCTCCAAGATCACATCAGGGTGACTTACTCCGTAAAACGGGCCGACGTCATCCAGGCGTCTGCTCTAGCTCGGCGTAACGGCTCCCATCTGCTTGCGCAGGCTGAGGGGGCGCATATCGGTCCAGACGCTGTTGATGTAGTCGAGGCATTGTCGCTTGGCCGCCTTTTCTCCCACGATCGACCAGCCTTTGGGCGGTTCGCGGTCGGCGCGCCAAATGGAGTACTGCTCCTCATAGTTGACGACGACGTAGTAGAGCCGCTCAGCATCCTGCTCGTCGTTGTCCATTTTGAATCTCCTTCGGGAAAGAACACTTGTTGAGCGTCTCAACTTTAGGTTATTGTCGATCTCACGCCTGCACAAGACTGTTAGAGGGGCTCATGATGATTTTTTGCCGCGAGTTTGTGATGCACGTCTAGCGTGCAGGAAATCGCCGGATGCTGGTTCGTCGTATAGTCCATGGTCTTGCGCTTGTTCTCTTAATATGCGCGACTGCAGCCGGCGGCTCCCTGTTCTGGCTGCGTGGCGGCCTGCCGCAATCCTCGTTTACACTCGTGAGGCCGGGCACGAGCGCTTCGATCCTCGTCACGCGCGACGAGGCGGGGCTGCCGACCATCGAGGCGGCGACGGATGACGATGGGGCGTTCGCGCTCGGGTTCGTTCACGCGCAGGACCGCTTGTTCCAGATGGACTTGGCGCGCCGATATGGGGCAGGGCGCCTTTCTCAATGGTTCGGCCGGTCGACCCTGGGCAGCGATCGCTTTATGCGGACGCTCGGGTTGGGGGTGTTGGTCGAGAAGCAATATCGCCAGCTCTCGGCGCAGGTCCAGGCGCTGCTGAGAAGTTATGCGGACGGAGTGAACGCCTACGCGTCCTCTGGATATCGATCGCTCCCGCCAGAGTACTACGTGCTCAGCGTCAGCTTCGAGCCCTGGCGCCCGGAAGATTGTCTGCTCTGGGCGAAGCTGATCGATCTGGAACTGACAGGAAACTTTAGGGACGAGCTGCTACACGCCCAGATGCTGCGGACGCTTTCATCGGCCGATCTCGATGTTCTTTTTCCCGCCTACCCGCGTGCGGCCCCTGTTGTCCTCGAGAACACAAGAGCTGAGCTGGACCGTCTTCCGATTGAGCAGATCTATGCCAGCCTGCCCGGCGGGGTCGGAGCGTTCGAGGCCTCCAACAACTGGGTTGTGTCCGGAGGGCGATCGGCTTCGGGAAAACCGCTGCTCGCCAACGATCCTCATCTGAGATTTGGGATACCGAGCGCCTGGTATCTGGCGCGAGTGAAAACACCGACAGAGACGCTAACCGGAGCAAGCGCGCCCGGAACTCCGTTTATCTTGATTGGTCACAACAGGCGGATCGCCTGGGGCATAACAGCCACCCGGAGCGACGTCGAAGATCTTTTCATCGAGAAGCTCGACGCTTCGAATCGGGACGAATATCTGACGCCCGATGGGCCCCGGCCATTCGAGATCCGCGAAGAGAAGATTGATGTCAAAGGGGAATCGTCGATCGCGATGACCGTCCGCCGGTCTCGGCACGGTCCCGTGATCTCCGATCTTGCAGAGTTTGCAAAGCAAGTTCCTTCTCCAGACAATGTATTGTCGCTGCAAGCGACGTGGCTGACCAGCGATGACACGTCCCCCGAAGCCGCCTGGGGCTTGAGCCACGCCCAGAACTGGGACGAATTCCGCGGGGCGCTTCGCAGGTTGACGGCACCACAACAAAATTATGTCTACGCTGACATTCAGGGGAACATCGGCTTCATCGCGCCGGCGCGGATTCCGGTCCGGCGCGAAGGTGACGGCTGGCTGCCGGTTCCTGGCTGGGACGGCAGACACGAATGGGACGCCAGTGTCGCATTCGACGATCTGCCAGCGAGCTTCAATCCGCCGAATGGCGTGATCGTAACGGCCAACAACAAGTTGGAGGACCGTGACTATCCGTTTCTCGCGCGCGACTGGATTCCGCCCTTCCGCGCCGAGCGGATCAAGGAGTTGCTTGGCCGGGCTGGAACGTTCTCGATCGACGACATGGCCGAGATTCAGCTCGATGCGGTCTCGCTCGCAGCGCGACAGCTCGTGCCATTTCTGCGGGACTCGACGTTGTCGAGTTCACTTTCTCAAAGTCTCGCCGAGCAGCTGCAGCGGTGGGACGCTCGCATGGCGGCAGATCGAATCGAACCCCTGATCTTCTCGGCTTGGCTGCGGGAACTGACCAGGTCATTGTTGCAGCCTCGGCTCGGCCACCTCTATCAGAGCTACGGAAGTTTCCATCCGGACGTCGTTCATCTCATCCTGACGCAGCACCCAGACTGGTGTGACGATCCTGCGACGAGCGAAGCCGAGACTTGCCAAAAGAGGATTGCACAATCATTCGACCTCGCCGTCGCGCAACTCGTCGGACGTCTGGGGCAGCCGTCGGACCGGTGGCGCTGGGGCGATGCTCACCGGGCAAATTTTGTCCACCCGCTGTGGTCACGGGCTCCCGTGATCGCGGGCGTCTCCAACTTTCAGCTTTCAGCAGATGGCAGCACCGACACGGTGAGCAACGCCACCGTCTCCTTCCCGAATGATGTCGCTACGTTTCCGAGCTATTTTGGATCGACGATGAGAATGGTCGTCGATCTTGCTGATCTCGACGCCACACGGTTCATGATCGTGCCGGGCCAGTCCGGGAACCTGATGTCCAAGCACTACAATGACCTCGTCCTGTCCTGGCAAGACCGGCGGTGGTTGCAATTCAAGAAGCAGTAGCTTGCCGAGGACGACGTCGCGTTCGCCCTCACGTCGGTCGGAGTCGTCACGTCGCGAACGACGGGCGCCATTTTCGCACGGATGAGAGCGCGAACGGCCGGCCCTGCCGGCTGTCGTCCTTGGATGTGGATTACGGAGTACAACCGTAGATTGATGTGATTGTCGGGCCGGGAACCCGGATGTATCTTGCTCGATAAGAGTCGATGCATACTCAAATCTATTAGTTCTGGAGAAAATCTGATTGACTCCTAATCAACCTCAGCGAAAATATCTCGCGTAAGACAACCGATGTTGCTGCGATGGTTGTGTCGTTAGTCCTCCGAGCGGAGGAATAGGTGGTGTTATGTCGTGTGGCGCCACGTCTCGGACGATCAATGACATTTTGCTTCGTCGCTCAGCCGAACGGCCGGACCAGATAGCGTACCGCTTCCTCTCCGATGACGGTGCTGAGTGCAGAGAGATCTCCTATCGTGAGATCGAGGAGCGGTCGCGTCGTGTCGGGACGTGGATACGATCGCGCAATCTTTACGGTCAGCCGGTTCCGCTGATATTCTCTCCAGGTCTTGATTTCGTTTGTGCGTTCTATGGCTGCCTTCGCGGGGGCGCCATTGCTGCTCCGCTCAGCCTTCCAAGCTTTCCGGGGGGCGCTGGCCGAATGCACGCGGCGCTTGCCGATATCGGTCCCGCAGCCGTTCTCGTTGGAGCCGTGGAGTCAGAGCGTCTTCGTCGGGATTTGGCGCGAGAGTCGGCGCGGGTTGCGTTCGACTTGGTTGCGCTTCCGACGGTGCTCGAGCATGAACCCGATTGTCTTGATCTCCACATTGATCCAGATGTTCTCGCCCTTCTTCAATACACGTCTGGATCAACCGCCTCGCCGAAGGGCGTCGAGATATCGCACCGCAATTTGCTGCACAACATTGGCCTGATGGCGACTGCGTCGCAGGTCCATGAACAGAGTGTTGGTGTGAGCTGGTTGCCGCATTTCCATGATATGGGCTTGATCGGCGGAATATTGATGCCGATGTTTGCTGGCTTTCCGGTCACGCTGATGTCGCCGGCATCGTTCGTCCGTCGTCCGCTTCGTTGGTTCGAAGCAATTTCGAGATACGGCGCGACGATCAGCGGTGCGCCGAACTTCGGGTACGAGCATTGTCAGCGCGAGCTGGCCGACAATGAGCTGCGATCGATAGATCTGTCGTCTTGGCAAACCGCCTATACGGGGGCGGAGCCAATCCGTGCGGAAACCATCGCCGGCTTCTGCGCCGCCTTCAGCCGCGTGGGGTTTCGAAAGGAATCGATCTTTCCCTGCTACGGACTCGCCGAGGCGACGCTCATGGTCAGCGGTCAGCGGTGGACCCAGCGCAGCGAACAACGATTCGTTCGTTCTTCGTTGGAGATCGGACAGGTTGCAGAGCTTGGCCGCGAGGGGGACTGCGCAACGCTGATTGGGGCCGGCTCCGTTCTGAAGGCGCACCGTGTTCTGATCGTCGATCCCACGACCAGGAAGATATGTCCGGACGGCGCCGTGGGCGAGATATGGATCCGCAGCGATAGCGTCGGGCGTGGATACTGGAAACGTCCCGGCGAAAGCCTGGAGGTGTTTCGAGCCCGCCCCCTTGGCGTTGACGAGGAATTCCTTCGGACGGGCGACCTGGGATTCCTGCGGCACGACCAGTTGTTCGTTACCGGGCGGTACAAGGATCTCCTGATCATTCGCGGCGCGAACTTTCATCCGCACGACATAGAGCATGAGCTTGAGGCGGCGATCCCATCGCTTCGCGCTGGATTCGGGGCAGCATTTACGATCGAGGAAGGCCGAGAAGAAAAGCTGGTGGTCGCGTACGAGCTGGACGGCCCGCCGAATCGGGTGTCGGAGGCTGACTTCGACGCGATGGTCGGCGTGCTAGGCCGCGAATTCGGGCTGCAGGCCCACGCTATAGTTCTGGTCAAGCGCAACAGGATCCCGCGGACCACGAGCGGAAAAATCCGGCGTCAGCAGTGCCGTGCGGACTTCCTCGGCGGACGCCTTGCGGTGGTGACCGAGTGGCGATCCGCTGCCAGCCGCGGGCGGCACGCGGCTGACGGCTCCGATATTCCGTTGCCTGATGCCACTGATGTCGGGCAGTCGGTTCAGGCCGTCTTCAAGGCGCATCTCGCCACGTTGCTCGGCATTGCCGTCGATCAGATCGATGATGACCGATCGATCTACGATCTTGGCATCGACTCGCTGATTGCAGCGCAGCTCCAGAACAGGATCGAGGATAGCCTTGGCATAAGACTCGAATTGGCGCGAGTGCTGGGTGCCGGAACTGTGGGTAAGACGGCGCGAGAGGTTGCTGCTCAGGTGAACAACCGCGCACCGCGTCGGTCCACAGCCGTCATCGACGAAATGTTCGAGCGGGTCGCAAGCCTTTCGGACGACGAGGTGTCGCGCTTGCTGGCACTGGACGGGCATCAGGAAGTCGGGGGAAGTCGTGAATAAGCTGCATGACTTTGGCGTTCTCTCCGACGACAGACGGAGGCTTCTTGAACGATTGCTGAAAAAGGAAGGCATCGACCTGGCGAGCCCGCCCGTCGTCGCGCGCCGAGCCGATGCACGTGTTCCAGCATCTTTTGCACAGAAGCCGTTGCTGTTCGGCGAGCAGCTGTTCGGCAGCACCTCCGTCTACAACATCAGTGCCGCGGCAAACTTGAGCGGGCCGCTGGATACGGGCATCCTGCAGAAATGTCTTCGGGAGATCGTGCGGCGGCACGAGACGTTGCGTACACGGTTCGATATCCAGGACGGGGAAGGCGTGCAGGTGATCGACGGGCCCGGCCCGTTCGAGCTCGATCTGGCGGACCTGTCCGGCCTCGAACCGGCGCTGCGGGAGGCCATGGTTCGCCGCCTCGTGGAAGATGAAGCGGCTCGCCCATTCGACCTGTCGAAAGGACCCCTTTTTCGAGCGAAGGCGGTTCGGCTCGGCGATCAGGAGCATGTGATACTCGTCACGATGCATCACATCGTATCGGACGGCCTCTCGATCGGAATCCTGCTCACGGAACTGGCGGCGCTCTATCAGGCGTTCGCCCAGGAGCTGCCTTCGCCCTTGCCGGAGCTTGCGATTCAGTTCGCGGACTTTGCCCAGTGGCAGCGGACTTCGCTCGACGACGGGACGCTCAGGAAACACGTCGACTATTGGAAGCTGCGGCTGCAGGAAGCTCCGGCGGCGCTTGATCTGCCGACGGATCGGCCGCGGCCGAATGCTGCAAATTTTGACGGCGGCGTACTCAACTTCGCACTGCCGCGCGAATTGTCAGAAAAACTGCGTGCGTTTGCCCGTCGCGAAGAAGTCACTTTATATATGGTGCTGCTGGCCGCGTTTCAGCTCTTGCTGAAGCGATACAGCGGCCAGGTCGACATCGTGGTCGGTTCGCCCATCGCGGGGCGGCCGCGCCGGGAGTTCGAAGGACTCATCGGGCTGTTCGTCAACACGGTGGTGATGCGGACGGATCTGTCGGGGGATCCGCCAGTTCGCGACCTGCTGAAGCGGGTCAAGGATGTTGCTCTGGGCGC
>JBARNF010000784.1:0-13322 GCA_049802835.1 Bradyrhizobium sp. | reverse complement strand
GCGGCACTGGAGCGCTGGGACATCCGCCGCACGGCAAGCGAGAGCGTCAAGACGTTCTATCAAGCGGCCCCCGGCGGCGTGCCGACGCAAGTGGCGTTCAGCCAGGACCGCCGCTACGAGGAGCTCGATCTCGATCGCGAAAAGGGCTGCATCCGCGACCTCGAACACGCCTATTCCAAGGACGGCGGCCTCGCCGTCCTGACCGGCAACATCGCCGCCGACGGCTGCATCGTGAAGACCGCGGGCGTCGATGCCTCGATCCTGAAGTTCTCGGGCCCTGCGCGCGTCATGGAGAGCCAGGACGCCGCGGTGGACGCGATCCTGACCAACAAGATCAAGGAAGGCGACGTCGTCGTCATCACCTACGAAGGTCCGCGCGGCGGCCCCGGCATGCAGGAGATGCTGTATCCGACGAGCTATCTGAAATCGAAGGGGCTGGGCAAGGCGTGCGCGCTGATCACTGACGGCCGCTTCTCCGGCGGCACCTCGGGGCTGTCGATCGGCCACGTCTCGCCGGAAGCCGCCGAGGGCGGCCTGATCGGCCTCGTCCAGGATGGCGACCGGATCGAGATCGACATCCCCAACCGCACCATCCATCTCGCGGTCAGCGATGACGATCTCGCCAAGCGCCGCGCCGCGATGGAGGCTCGGGGGGACCAGGCCTGGAAGCCGGCCAAGCGCGCCCGCAAGGTCTCGACCGCGCTCAAGGCCTACGCGGCGTTCGCGAGCAGCGCCGCCAAGGGCGCGGTGCGCGTGGTGAAGGATTAGTTGGTCCAGCCGTCATTGCGAGCGAAGCGAGGCGTCTGCCATCGCCCGGAGGGCGACGGCGGACGCAATCCAGCGCCAGGACGGACGTCTGGATTGCTTGCGACCTCGCGCTCCTCGCAATGACCGCGCCACGAACTGCCTAGTGCGGACGCCTCCCGGCCCTGGCGTCGCGAAACGACACCAGGCGACGCTGGCTCTCGTCCCACAGCACGAGCCGAACGCAGCGCAGGCTCTCGGGCAACGTGATGCGGCCGATCTCGCGCAGTTCGGGATGATCGCGCAGCACACTGGGCAGCCGATAATAGGGAATCCGGCTGGAGAGATGGTGGACGTGGTGAATGCCGATATTGGCCGTGAACCAATGCAGCCATGCCGGCAGGTCGTAATGCGAGCTGCCGTAGAGGGCGGCCTGATGCACCGTCCAGTGCTCGTCGCGCTCCCAGACGGTCTGCTCGAACTGATGCTGCACATAGAACAGCCAGACGCCGGCCATGGCGGCGAGCAGCATGATGGGGAGATGCACGACCAGGAACGCCTGGATGCCGATGAGCCACATTAGCGCGGCGACCACCAGGGCGATGCCGAGATTGGTTGCCATCGTGCTGAGCCAGGGCTGCCAGCCGCCGCGCATCAGGCCAAACGGGAGACGGTGCCGCAGGAAGAACAGATAGGCCGGTCCGAGCACGAACATGACCAGGGGATGGCGGTACAGCCGGTATTGCAGACGTCCCCAGGTCGAACGCGCCTGATATTCGCGCACGGTCAGCGTGTCGATATCGCCGATCCCGCGCCGGTCGAGATTGCCGCTGGTGGCATGATGGATCGCATGGGTGCGCCGCCACCAGTCGTAGGGCGTCAGCGTGAGCACGCCAAGGACACGACCGACCCAGTCGTTCGCCTGACGACCGGGAAAAAACGTGCCATGGCCGCAGTCGTGCTGAATCATGAACAGACGCACGAGAAAGCCCCCGGCGGGAATCGCGATCAGCAACGACGCCCAGGCGTGGCCAAGCCAGAACGCGAACCAGGCCGCGGTCCATAGCGCGATCAGCGGCAACGCCGTGATCAGCAGTTCGGCCACGCTGCGCAGGCGGTTTGGCGTGCGATAGCTGCTCAGAACCCCCATCCAATACCGGGAATCGGCCGTCGCCAGCCCAGTGTTGTCTCCGGCGCGCGGCGTTTCGCGCGCTGTCGGCGGCACAATCGCCATCGCGATTGGCTGATCGAATTGCAATGTCGTCTCCACCCTGTGTGTGGTGATCGCGTGGATCGCGATCGTGGCCACATAGACATCCCGCAGGCCACCGAGCCGGCTGCGTGCGTTCGAAACCATGAACTTCCCCGGTCCATCCATGGCCGAAGCCGGATGCTGGAGAAGGGGTTCTGAAGCATCAGCGCCCGTCAGCAGCGCGGTCTAATCGAAATACCATTGTGGCGGATTTGAAGTTCAGAAACGTTCGCACACACGGGCTTCGCCGGAACGCCGGGAATGATGCCGTACCAGAATCGGCGGCGCGCATCCAGGTTCCTCTGACCAACATGTGGGCAGGAATTCAGCGGCGTCAAGGAGACCGATGATCCGGCCATCCGGGCGCGATAAGCCGCCGTCTGGCACGCCGAGAAACATCCCCGCCCCTGCGGTGATTGCCCGCGCTCGGCGAGGATGCCTGACGGCTCATTTCCGCGGAATGCGTGCGATTGACCGCATCACGATCGGGCGGGTCGGCCGCAGCCGTGCCCCGCCGCAATGTTCCGATGGTGTGCGGCCGCGGAGTATCCGAGGACCAATCAATATGCCTTCGGATCGCCGCTGTCGTTCGGGTTCGCGAAGGCCTTTGCCAAAGCGGGCGTAATGGGGAAGTTGAAGTTGACGCCCTTCGGCGGTACCGGGGTCATGAACCATTTCGCATAGAGCGTCGCGATCTCCGGGCTGGTGTAGAGCTTGGTGGCCGCGCGGTCGACGACGGTCTTGAAGGTGGGATCGTCCTTGCGCAGCATGATGCCGTAGGGCTCCGGCATCGAGAACTGATCGGTCGAAATCACATAGTCCGACGGCGTCTTCGCGCTCGCCACCAGGCCCGCGAGCAGGATGTCGTCCATGACATAGGCGTCGGCCCGGCCGTTCTCGACCATCAGGAAGCCTTCCGCATTGTCCTTCGATGTCAGGATGTTCATGCCAAGCTGGCGTGCCGTGTTGGCCTCGAACAGCTGCTTGATGTTGCTTGTGCCCGACGTCGAGGCGACGGTCTTGCCCTTGAGGTCGTCGATGGTCTTGAGCCCACTCGCGGCCTTGGCGACGAAGCGGTTGGCGGTGAGGAAATAGGTCGGTGAGAACGACACCAGCCGCTGGCGCTCGATGTTGTTGGTCGTCGAGGCGCATTCGAGGTCGATGGTGCCGTTGGTCATCAGCGGGATACGCGTGGCCGACGACACCGGCGTGAGCTTGACCTCGAGCTTGTCGAGCTTGAGCGTCGCCTTGATCTCGTCGACGATCTTGCCGCAGATGTCGAGCGCGAAACCGAGCGGCTTCTGGTTGTCGTCGATGTAGGAGAATGGCAGCGAGGTCTCGCGATAACCGATCGTGATCGACCCGGTCTCCTTGACCTTCTGCAAGGTGCCGGTCAGGACCTCGGCGACGGCGGGCGCTGATAGCGCAGATGCAACCAGGGCGGCGTACACAGTGAGATATGCGCTCTTCATGGATCCTCTTCCGCGTGGATGCGAGTTCCCATCCGAAAGCAAGGACCGCGCCAGGAGCCGGCCTTCGGTCCCAGCATGCCCGTCGAGGCCTCCGTGCGTCAGCCGAACGATCCTCCCGGGGCTGGCCACCCGGCCCGATCCACCGCACAATACCGCAACCGGCACGACGGAGGCGCGCATGCTGTTCATGGTGATCGAACGTTTCAAGGACCGTGATCCGGTCCCGGTCTACCGCCGCGTGCGCGACGCCGGCATCACCTTTCCCGAAGGGCTCAACTATCTCGGCAGCTGGATCGAGCCCAATTTCGACCGCTGCTTCCAGCTGATGGAATGCGACGACGCTCGATTGCTGCAGCAATGGATCCTGTCCAACGCCCGCGACACCGGCATGACGTTCGAGATCGTGCCGGTCGTGACCAGCGCGGAGACGCGCGAGGTGGTGGCGCCGCATCTGGACGAGACGCCGCGCTGACCTCTCCGCCGTCATTCCGGGTCGACGCTTCCGCCGAAGCTCGAAGAGCGAAGGCGGAAGCGGCGAGCCCGGAATCCATAGCCACGACTAGTCGCGGGGAAGCGCTGTGTGCATGACCAGGTTTGCCCCACATGCACAGTTGGGGTTATGGATTCCGGGCTCATTCGCGCGACAAATTGGCTTCGCCAATTCGTCGCGCGAATGCCCCGGAATGACGGCGGAAAGAACTGTGGCAGCGGGCGATGCTTGATGTCCTCACCGAGATGCTCGCCGTCTGCGTGATCTCCTACGCAATCGCGGTGCTGATGCCGTCATGGCGCGCGCTGCTGGTGGCGACGCTGCTCGTCCTGCTAGCGACGTTGATCGATGGTCTACGGCATGGGTGGTCACCAGAGCTGAACGGCTGTCGCCCCGGCTGTAAGCTCGATGACCTGCTCGTCATCCCGCTGCTGCCGTTTGCAAGAGCAGGCTTCATGACCGGGGCCATCATCCGGGCGCTCACGTTCCTCCCACAGGCACGGGGACTGTCGTCGCGGGCCGTCGTCATGATCTGCATTGCTGGAAGCGCACTCGCCATCGCAACCGTCTTGTTCGCACCGAGCATCGTTTTCTGGCGGCCGCCATGGTTGCGTTAGTTAGGCCTTCAACCTCTCGGCCGCAAACGACGTCGTCAGGATCGTTGGAGCGCACGGCACAAGGACCTATGCCCGCCGACTCCGAGGTCAGGTCGTAGGGTGGGCAAAGGCGCTGCCGTGCTGTCGCCACATGCGATATTGCGATGGCGCCGTGCCCACCATCTGACTGATGAGTTCGCTGATCGACGGTGGGCACGCGACCGCCTTCGGCGGCTGCTTTGCCCACCCTACGACAACGACGGATCACCGTCGTCCTCGAACGCAAACAGCTCGATCGGGTCGTTGAAGCCGCGCACCGGGAATTCGCCGACGCGCTCGAGCGCGAACGGACCTTCGACGAGCTCGGCAAAGGCGCGCGACAGCAGCACCGGCCGGCCGACCTGCTTGGTCAGCGCCTCCATGCGCGAGGCCATGTTGACGGCGGGACCGATGACGGTGAAGTCGAGCCGACTGCGCGAGCCGATGTTGCCGTACATGACGTCGCCGACATGGACGCCGATGCCGTAATTGAGCGGCGCGCGACCGGCCTCACCGTTGCGCGCGTTCAGCTCCGCCATCGCCTTGCGGGCACCGGTCACGGCATGCAGCAGGTTGGCGCAGGCGGCAGGCTCGGTGAGCGGAAAGATCGCGAGCAGGCCGTCGCCGATGAATTTCAGGATCTCCCCGCCATGCTGCGTGATCGGCTCCACCATGGCGTCGAAATAGCCGTTGAGGAGATCGATGACATCGTCACGCGGCCAGTTGTCGGAGATCTTGGTGAAGTCCCGGAGGTCGCAGATCATGATGGCGGCGCGCACCGTGGTGCCGCTGCCGCGCCGGGTGGCGCCAGCCAGGATCAGCTCAGCAGCATGCGGCCCGACATAGGTCTCGAGCAGCGTCCGCGCCAGGCGGTTCTTGATGCGGATTTCGCTGACGAGCGCCAGCACCGGCAAGAGCCGCAGCAGGGCGTCGATATGCGCCTGGTCGAAGCCGCCGCGACGGTCGGTCGCAAAGGTCACGAAATGCCGCCTGCCGAGCGTATGGTGCACCGGCCAGGCGACATAGTCGGTCAGGCCCTGGGCCCGCATCTCGTCATAGACGGCATGTTGACGACCGAGCGACGGATCCTGCGCCAAGTTTTCGCGGACCTCCGCCGCGCCGCCATGGATCTCGTTGCCGGGACTGCCGATGAATTCCGAGCGCTCCATGACGTCATAATCGATGCGCGCGATCTCGGCCTCGCGCATGCCGTCGCTCCACAGGATGCGCGCGCCCAGCCACTGCGGATGATTGATCCGGACGTGCAATGAGGCCCGCTTGAGCGGAATGCCGGCGCGCTGCAGCCGAATGCACATCTGCGCGAAGATGTTGTCGATGAAGCGCTCGTCGCGGGTGCCGTTGGTGAGCCAGTCCACGACGTCGTCACCCAGGCGCGGTCCGGCGACGGCAGCGGTGTCGAGCGCGGGCATGTGTGTCTCCTGGGCGTCCGTTGGATTGGCGGTCCAGGAGATGTCGTGTCGCAGTGCGAAAGAGTCAATCGACGTCGTCGCATTGCGCGCCTGCCCGGATGGGTGGGCCGGTGCCGGCCCTCTCGGGCCGGCCGAGCTCGGCATCGGACCACGACGGAGCCAACCGTCCGGCACCGGACATCCGCAATCGTGAGAGCCACGTTTGCGGATGCCGGTGCCGACGCACTCAGAAGTGGACCACGCTGCGGATGCCGAGAACCACCGCATTGCCGGTCTTCACGCCGGCGCCATTGAAGCCGCGTCCGCCCGGATTGATGACATACTGGGCGTCGAACTTGAGGTTCATCCAGCCCGTCGCCTGCCAGCCGTACCAAGCCTCGATCGGCACTTCGTTGCCGTTGGCATTCGGGTTGAGCGCCGCCGAGTTCACATGCGTCGTGCCGACCGCGAAGCCGACCTCGTCCTCGGGACGGAACGAGAACGTTCCGGTATGCTTGATGCCCCAGGAGATCTGGTAGTCCTGATAGGCCGTCCGGTGATCGGCGACGCTGGTGTTGAGGAAGGTGTACCAGCCCTGTGCCTTGGGACCCTCGACGGTCAGGCGCTGCAGGATCGATTCGTAGACGCCGTAGCGGCCTCGCTGACTGCTGAGATTCTGATCGCCCACGCCGGGACCACCCGCGACGACGGCAATGATGCCGGGAAGGCCGCCATCGATGGTCGACGCGCTGTCATACCAGCCGCCGAAGCGCCAGGTGCCGTTCAGCGGACCGCTCGGCTCCCACACCACTTCCACCGGCACCAGCACGCCCGAGGCGGGGGTGGAGCGCGGAATGCCCGGCGCCAGGTAGACGCCTGCGTCCGACGTCGTCAGATAGTTGGGATTGGCGTCGTAGATGCCGACCGAGAGCTTCCATTCCTTGGTGAAGTTGTAGTGCGCGACACCGCCCCACTGGCTCACCGGCCAGTTGTAGATGTAGCCGCCCTGGATGTTGCCCGGCTGGCCGCCGCAGAAGGTCAGGTTGAGGAACTCGCACTGGCCGAAGAAGAAGTCGGAGCCGACCGGAAGACGGCCGCCCTTCAGCACGAGGCGATCGTCGAACAGTTTCTGCTGATAGTAGAACTCGGTCAGGCGCAGGATGTTGCCGCGGCCGAACACCTCGTTGGTCAGTTGCAGCGCCGGAATGCCGGCCTCGCTGTTCAGGTTCTTGCCGAAGCGGTCGACCAGCGTGACACCGATCAGGCCGCCCTGGATGCCGGCCAGCTTCGCCATGTCGAACTTGGCCTCAAACCACAATTGCCCGGCGTTGGCCGAGGTCTTCCTGCTTCCGCCCGACAGATTGGTGACGGCTTCGTCACCGAGCGTGAGGGCGAGCGAAATGCCCTGCTCCTTCAATCTCGTCCGGCCGAGGTCGCCGAACAGATAGGGCCGCGTCCAGAAATCATCGACCCCAGCATAAGGAATTGGCGGCGCCTTGGTCGGCAGATCGGCCGCATACGCTCCACCGCCCAACAGAGACAAAGCAACCCCTACGCCGCACACGCGCGCGGTCGTCACAAACCCATTCATTTTTCCTGCTCCTGGCAGCGTCCCCAGGCTCTGGCTGCTTTTGTATCGCGTCCGGCCCAGAGCCTTCGTTCCGGACGCGCTTCCCCACGGTTCAATCTCGGCCGCCGCCCATCTGAGGAGCGAATTCGTCAACCTGAGATTGGATCATGACTGTAGCAAGCGCCGAGATGCCTTTGAATAGTCATATTATATCCGGGAGTCGGTATAACTGTAACTGTTGCAAGACGGGCACATGTAGGGAGGATGACGCCCCCAAGCAGTCGCGGATCTGCAGCTTGGAGCTGCAGCAAGCCGGCGTTTCGCTGACCATCCACCCATCAGTGCAGGCGGGACGACTCACCCGATGTGAGTCGTCGAAGTGTCGACATCGACGGTGCGCCCTTGGCAGCAACTCGTGTCCCAGCTAACTGCAGTTGTTGATCGGTGCGAGCCGCTCTGCTCCTCTACCCTCATGCCGCTCCATGAGACGAGTCGCACTGCATGAAGGTGCCCGAGCCCGAGCTGTCGGACGAACGATGGGCCAGCCTTCGCGGCGGCTATCGCGTCCCCGACGATCCGCGACCCGCATTGCACCGCCTCGAACAGGGCGATGCGGCTGCGTGGGATGAGTTCTGGAACGAACTCCACCATCAAGGCGACATCGGCGAAGCATCCTTTGCCGCCGTGCCCTGTCTGGTCCGAATCCACGAGCGCCACGGCGGTGCCGACTGGAACACGTACGGCATCGTCGCAACGATCGAGCTCGCACGCGACAGGGCCGGCAATCCACCGATCCCACCGGATCTTCGGCCGAGCTATGACGCCGCCTGGGCGCAGCTCGTCAACATGGGGCTGCGGGAATTGGCCACGGCCGAGGACGCCGCGCTGGTCAACGGCGTCGTCGCGATTGCGAAGGCACAGCGCACGCTCGGCCGTATCGCGGCCCATCTCACGGAAGACGAGCGAATCGCTATGCTGGCAGCCGTATAGGCGAGGCGCGCCGGCGCTGGGCACGGACCCCGGCAGTCGAGTCCGCGCTTCGCGGGGATCTCCTCGGAGCTGGTGATGGGTTTCTCGTGTGCCGTCGTTCAGTTCGGCAGCGTGCTTCGCAAACCGTCCAGATCGGACGAGTCGATTCCGGCCTTTCGGCAAGCCTCCGAAACACTTCGAACCAGCGCAGCGAGCTCGCGTCTCATTTCATGCAGGCCTACCACCACCTCGCAGGGCGGCCCTCGCTCGCGGCGATCCTCGACACAGAGGATTCGAAGATCCTGCCCCTGCGGCACGACGCTGATCCAATACGGACCATCCATGAAAAGAAATTTCAGCTTCTCTTGCTGCGTGACGATTTGCTCGAATGCCTGAGTCCACCAGTTCGCGATCACCACGACAAAGTCGTTCCAGCCTTCGCATGGGAAGCTCCTCCCATTGCCGAAGTCGAAATAGACGACCGCGGTAATAGCCCCGCCTCTACTCTGATGCAGACTGCCCGGATCGAACACAATTCGCATGACCTGCCTTAAAATTCGCCGCAACGCGATCTCAAGGAGAAAAGCGCGCGAGGAATGCATCGATCTCGCCATCGCTTGCCGCCCAATCGGGACCGCGTTCGCTGTACAACAACGCAAGGCCAAGCAGTTGCGGGGGGCTATGGGCGACGAGTTGGAGCGGTCCTTGCTCCGCAATCCACAGCTCGTCGTCGCCCTGCATGCGACGATCGATGTCGTATCCGAGCTTGATGAGGGTCAGATAAGCCGGCACTTCAGTGTTTCCCGCCGCCGCAATTGTCTGCCGGACCACTTGCTGTCCAAAACTATGAGCGATCGCCCATCACCCACGGCATCAATCGAACAGACTTGGCCTGATCCGGCGCGCATGGTGCAACACGCCTCGAATCTCAACCATTTCGCTAGACACCGTGTAGTAGATGAAGTGTGCCTGAAAACGAAATCGACGCAGTCCCCGCCGAAACTCCTCCGCGGACTGACCGACGGCAGGAAAATCAGCGAGCAATTCAAAAGTGCGGATCATTCCGGATGCATACGCTTCCGCTTGATACCCACCGAACTGGGTCTCAGTATAGTCAAAGACCTGCGCGAGCAGGTCTCGCGCGCGGACCGTGAGCCGGTAGCTACCCACGACGCGCCGCGGCACGCTGCCGGGCGGCCGCAATGACATCTTCAGCGGTCTCGTCGGTGAACGTCTCGCAATCGGGATGCGCGAAGAATTCACTGATGCGAGCGATCTGCTCCTCGCGCGTCAACGCATTCCATTCCGTAAGCTCCACCTCGCTGGGCGGAAGCGCCGAAGGCATTACGCGGGTCTTAGTTTCGGACATCATTGGTTTCCAAGCATGCGACGACCCCGTCAGCGTCGCCTTTCGAAAATATAGCACAGCCAACGGACTTTGCGAGGCTGGATCTGCCGCCATGAACGGGCGAGGTAGCACCCATACCGCTCCGATTTGCCCTACGAGGCTGCGTCACGACCTGCAATAGGCCAACATCGCCTTGATCGCCGGTCAAATTGGTGGGCATGGCGTTGACACCTTTGCCCACCTCCGCCGCTCGCGCCTACTTGCTTTGGTCCCGAAACGCTGCCTCGCCGGCGTCCGACACCTCGACCCATTTCTGGTCGGGCGCAGCGTCGACGACGTAGCTGTCATGCCAGTTCCACCATTTGTAGGTTGGGGTTTGCGGATAGCCCTTGGGCGAGTCCTCCCAGACCTCTTGCCGGCCGAGTGCCGTGATGTCGAGATAGTTCCAGGTGCCGCCCATCTGTTCGTCGCCACGATTGTTGATGAAATAGGTCCGGTACACCCGCTCACCGTCGCGGTAGAACGCATTGGTGCCGTGCCACTCGGCCACGCCGAAATCGGCGTCGAAACCGTCGGTGCTCGTGAACCACGGCATGTCCCAGCCCATCCGCGCTTTCAGCCTGGTGATATCCGCCTGCGGCGCGCGCGAGATGAACACGAGCGTCGTGTCACGCGCGTTCAGGTGCGAGACATGAGCAACCTGGTCGGCGACCAAGGAACAACCACGGCAGGCCTGCTCCGGCCAGCCGAACACGCCCGGCTCGAAGAAGGCGCGGTAGACGATCAGCTGACGCCGTCCGTCGAACAAGTCCAGCAGGCTCGCTTTGCCCGCGGGCCCTTCAAACGCATAGTCCGTCTCCACCGCCATCCACGGCATGCGCCGGCGCTCGGCGGCCAGCGCGTCGCGGGCGCGGGTGTGGGCCTTCTCTTTCACCAGCAATTGAGCACGCGCCGCCTCCCAAGCCTGCGCTGAGACCACCGGCGGTGTCTGCATCGCATTCTGTCTGTCGTTCCGCGCATTCTGTGTTGCTGTCTGTGTTGCTGTCGCCATCGCTTTGACTCCCGTGATGTGAGCGAATGCATGCGAGTGATCCTTGCTTCATCGTTGAAGCCCGGCCCTCTCGGCGGCGCACCGCTCGTTGTTGTCAGGACGAGTGTGACATCTCGCGATCGCACGACGGGAGTAACAAGTGTGACGACATTTCCGGTGCTTTGGCGGGTGAGCGCGCTTCGCCCCCCGAAATCGCTCCCTTTTCTTCATCCAATTCCATCGCACCAAAACACTCATTTCGTCTGCGGTTTCAGTAACAAAGCCCGCTTCAAGAGCTTGCGCGAAAAATAAATGACTTCCGAAAATCAGCAAATCAGGCGTATGCTGCCCCCGTTCCGGTCCGGATGAGGGGCGTACGCGTCGTCACGAAACGTTGGGCCGGCAATGCGGTGGACGTGAGGGCATCATCGCGCTTTGCGGCGCGGACGAATGATGCACGCACGGACGTGAAGTCGCGTGGTCCTGACACCCCGATGCTGGTGTCAAGCTTGCGATGGCGCTGACGCGCCGCGCGGGTGACGGTGGCCAACAAGCCCGGTGCACCGAGGAGATCGCGTATAAGCGTTAAAACCGCCGCGCAGGGAAGGCCGGTTGATCGGCTCGTACCTGTGGTTCTGCCGCGTGCTTTTTGTTGCACGCGGACCATGGGTGCGGTCGGCACCCGGCCTTCCCTGCGCCCTCATCATCTTTTCGAGGGCGATGCCATCGTATCCCCCGGGTGCTCAGCGCCGCGGGATCGCGCGCGCACGCCCGGCTGTTTGACTGGTTGGAAGATGAAAGACAGTTCGCAGCCGCTCCGCGCGTGCGCAGCTACGATGTTGATGAGGACGATGGCTCGCGCCGCGATCGCAGCCACCCTCCCCTGGAGGGGGAGGGTCGATCGCACGCGAAGCGGGCGAGCGGGGTGGGGTGAAGCCACGGACGCTGGCGTTGGTGGAGAGATCACCCCACCCCGGCTTACGTCTCGCTTCGCTCGTCGTGAGCCGACCCTCCCCCTCCAGGGGAGGGTGACAGCGGGACTCGTCGTTGTAACCTACTCGCCCGGCTGGTCGTCGTGCTCGGCCTGCGAAAGCTCGGCGATGGCGAGGTCGCCGGTATCGGCCATGCGCGCCTTGGCCGTGGTCCTGACATGCGCGGCCAGCGCCGGCATGCGCTCGATCAGCGCGTGGAAGTCCTGAGCGTCGAGCACCAGCAGCCGCGTCTTGCGGGCGGCCGTCACCGTGCCCGAACGCTTGGTCCGGTGCAGCAGCGCGATCTCGCCGAAGAAGGTGCCGTCGGCGAGCCGCACGCATTGCGTCGGCAGCTCGATCTCGACCTCGCCGGCGGTGATGAAATACATCGACGAGGCCGCATCGCCGCGCCGCACCAGCACCTCGCCGGATTCGATCGTGCGCGCGCGCAACAGCCGCATGATGTCGGCGATCTCCGCGGCATTGAGATGCGAGAACAGCGGCACCTTGGCCAGCATGCCCCAGGTGACCACGAAATCGCGCCGCTTGATCTCCTCGGCGAAGGCGGTGGAGATGATGGCGACCGGCAGCGCGATCATGGCGAACCCCCAGATGATCGCGAACACGGTCACGACGCGGCCGAGCGGCGTCACCGGCACCACGTCGCCGTAGCCGACGGTGCCGAGCGTCACGATCGCCCACCACATCGCGTGCGGAATGGTGCCGAACTTGTCGGGCTGCACGTCGCGTTCGATCGCATAGAGCAGCGAGGCGAACAGCAGCACCGCGCCGGCCAGGATCACGAGGCAGCCGATCAGAGTGCGCCGCTCGGCCTGCACCGCCGACAGCAGCGAGCGCAGCGCCGGCGAATAGCGCACCAGCTTGAGGAAGGGCAGCACGATGCACAGCGCTTCCAAGGTGCGATCGCCGAGCGCCAGCGCGACGGCCGCCGGCACGAAGGACAGCAGGTCGACCAGCCCGAGCGCGGAGAACGCGTAAGCGAGCCGGTCCTGGCGCGGCGACTGCCGCCGCGGCATGTGGCCGGCGACGCTCCAGAGCCGCGCGACATATTCGGCGGCGAAGACGATCAGCGCCCCGACCTTGATCGCCCGCAGCAACGCGCCGAAGGCGGCCGCGATGTCCGGGTCCGAACCCAGCACCACCGCAAACACGTCGAGCGTGATGACGAGCACGATCAGCTGGACGAAGCGCGAGCTGTGCGGACTCGGCAAATGATCGTGCTCGAGCAGCTCGTAGAGCCGGTCCCGCAGATCGGGATCGCGAACGCTCTCGCCCGTCCCGAGCGTCGGCACGGTCAGCCGGCGGCCTTGCTGATCGCGGTCTCGATCGCGGCCAGCGCGGCTTCCGCCTTGGTGCCATCCGGGCCGCCGGCCTGGGCCATGTCGGGACGGCCGCCGCCGCCCTTGCCGCC
>JBARNF010000783.1:0-1713 GCA_049802835.1 Bradyrhizobium sp. | reverse complement strand
ATGCAAAGGGGCCCGATCGGGCCCCTTTGCATGTCGGCGGCGAAATAATTCTTTGGCTACGTCGGCGAGATTTCGCCGGTATCGGGATCGATGGTCTGCTCGGCGGTGGGCTGCGGCTGCTTGCGACGCCGGGCCCTCGATTGCTTGAGCCGATAGCTCTCGCCGTTCATTTCCAGGATGTGGACGTGGTGGGTCAGGCGATCGAGCAGCGCGCCGGTGAGCCGCTGATTGCCGAAGACGCCGGTCCATTCGTCGAATGGCAGATTGGATGTGACGATCGTCGATCCCCGTTCGTGACGCTGGCTGAACACCTCGAAGAGCAGTTCGGCGCCGGTTTGCGACAGTGGCACATAGCCGAGTTCGTCGACGATGAGCAGCTTGACGGCGGCGAGTTGCGCCTGGAGCCTGAGCAGACGCTTTTCGTCGCGCGCCTCCATCAATTGATGCACGAGGCCGGCGGCCGTGGTGAAGGCGACGGACAGCCCACGCTGGCAAGCGGCGAGGCCAAGCGCCAGGCAGACATGCGTCTTGCCCGTGCCGCTGTTGCCGAGGGCGATGATGTTGTCGCGGGCGACGACATATTCGCAACGGGCGAGTTCGAGAACGAGCGGTTTGTTGAGCGATGGGATCGCGGCGAAGTCGAATGTGTCGAAGCTTTTCACCGCCGGGAAGCGCGCGGCGCGGATACGCCGCTCGACCATGCGTCGTTCGCGGTCGATGAGTTCGAGTTCGACGAGGCGTAGAAGGTATCGGACGTGATCCTGACCTTCGCGCGCCGCCTCGGCGGCGACCTTCTCGTATTCCCGCAGGATCGTCGGCAATTTGAGCTGCCGCAGATGATGGCCGAGCAAAACCCGCGGCGGCGCAGGGATATCGGCAGAGGCGGACGTGGTCATGCCGCCTCCCTGGAAACGAGCGCGAGATAATCGGCGGGCGATGTCGTCTTGACGTTCAGTGACGGCAGGTAGGGATAGGCGGAAAGATCGAGATGCGCGGGCCTGTTCTCAGTTCTTGCGATGACGAGTTGTTTGACTGCGTCGAAACCGATGGCGCCCAGCCTTATGGCGTCGAGCGCCGCGCCGATGACGACGGCTTCGGGAAACACTTCCGTCAGCCGCAGCACCTGAATGAACTCGCGTTTGCCGCGCTTGCCCATGCGCGTTTCCAGAAGTCGGCGCAGATGCGCGAGCGTCTCCGGCAGCGTCCAGCCCTGCAAGGGCGCCGCCTGATCGAGCGCGCCGGGCTTTTGTTCGAGCAGCGCCAGATAATGACGCGGCTCAAAAATAAAATCGTCGCGGGCGTAGCTGCGCGCATGACGGGCGATCAGGGCGCCGTCGCAGAAAATGGCGACCTCGTCGACGAAGCCTTTCGCCAGCACGTCGCGAAAGCCATACTTTGTGGGAACCGAATAATCGTTCGTGCGATAGCGGACGAGCGACAGGGACGAGACCTTTGTCGCGACCTTGTGGCAAGCCTCGAACGGCGTGGCGGGAAGTTCTCGAAAGGCGGCCATGTCGGCGACGAGCCTCTCGCCGATCGTCTGCTCATGCCGGCCGGCGCGCTCGTTCTGGCGAGCGCGGCAGCGCTCCGCGAGCCTGGCGTTGAGCGCTTCGATGGACGGCGCATGCGGAACGGGCGTCAGAAAATTGGCCCGCGAATATTTTACCAGTCCTTCTACTTTCCCCTTATCTGGCATGATCGCGCGTGACGTCC
>JBARNF010000782.1:0-23291 GCA_049802835.1 Bradyrhizobium sp. | reverse complement strand
GCCTTCTGCAGCAGATGCGGCAGCCCGATGCCGCATCTGACGCGCAGCGGCCGCGAGGCGATCATTCCCGCCGGCAGCTTCGATCAGCCGCTCGGCGCCGCGCCCGACCGCCATGTCCATTGGGCGTCGCGCGCCGACTGGTACGTTGCTGGCGACGGGCTGCTCGTGGAGGAATGAGCTATGATCCGCCGCCCGCGGCGGATCAGCTGGCGCGTTTCGTCATGGTCTCGCGGCGCAGGCGACTGGTCGTCGGGCAAATCAGTCCTGACGTGCGCTGGTAGCAGACAGCCTGGCGGCATTCGATCACCCGCGAACGGGCTGCGCGCGGAACGGTGATTTTCGATCGTGGCTTCAACGCGATGGCGCGGTCAGGTCAGCCCATCTGAAAAATATCTTTCGTTTTTTCGGAATATGTGGTTGTCTGTGCGCATCCCGCCTCATGCAGAGGGGCGTATCGCGGTCGTCACGACACGTGGAGGCGGGGAGTGATGGGCGAGCCGGTTTGCAGCGTGAGTCATTCGCGCCGACGAACACACCGGCGCGCACGGTCAAGTCGCGTGGTCCTGATACTCCGATGCCAGTATCAAGCCTGCGATGGCGCTCACGCGCCGCGCAGGTGACGGTGACCAGAAAGCCCGGCGCACCGGGGAGAACGCGAAGCAGCCGTAAAGCCATCGCGCAGGGAGGGCCGGATTTCCGGCTGGACCTGTGGTACCTGCCGCCTGCATTCTTTGAGCAGGCGGGCCACGGGCCTCAGTCGAGGTCCGGCCTTCCCTGCACCCTCGCTTTGGAGAGGGTGACGATATTGCAGAACTCGGACGCGAAACGCGCCGCGAGAGTGCGGAGGCTCGTCCCCAATGCCGTTAAAGATGTTGAATGGAATAGGCCCAGGTCATTGCGAGCGCAGCGACGGGTCCGCCGAAGCGGCCCGCCAAAGGCCAGACCTGGTGGCCGGCGATGACAGTGGAGTGCAAGGCTCGGATCCTCGATGGACCCATGCAGGCTGCCCTTCGCCATTGACCGCCCCATCCATTGGCCTATCTCTGTGTCATCCCACAAGAAACGGAACTGGATACACCTGATGACCGCACATCCGCGCAACTTCGATGCCGCCATCGATCCCGTGAAGCTCGACCGCCTCGCCGAGGTCGCGGTGAAGGTCGGCCTTCAACTGCGGCCCGGACAGGACCTGCTGCTGACCGCGCCGTCGGTGGCGCTGCCCTTGGTACGGAAGGTGGCCGAGCACGCCTACAAGGCAGGCGCCGGCATCGTCACCTCGTTCTTCTCCGACGATGAGCTGACCTTGGCGCGCTATCGCTTCGGCCACGATGCGAGCTTCGACCGCGCCGCCGACTGGCTCTATCAGGGGATGGCCAAGGCGTTCTCGGAGAACACCGCGCGGCTCGCCATCGTCGGCGACAATCCGATGCTGCTGTCCGGGCAGGACCCGGCGAAGGTTTCGCGCGCCAGCAAGGCCAATTCCAAGGCCTATCAGCCGGCGCTGGAGAAGATCACCAATTTCGAGACCAACTGGAACATCATCGCCTATCCGAGCCTGTCCTGGGCCAAGCTGGTGTTTCCCGACGTGCCGGAGGAGGTCGCGGTGGCGAAGCTCGCCGATGCCATCTTCGCGGCGTCGCGAGTCGATCGCGAGGATGCGGTATCCGCCTGGGAGCGCCACAACGCGGTCTTGCGCGAGCGCACCGAGTGGCTCAACGGCCAGCGCTTCAGCGCTTTGCGCTACACCGGCCCCGGCATGGATCTGACGATCGGTCTGGCCGACGGTCACGAATGGGAAGGTGGCGCCTCGACCGCGAAGAACGGCATCGTCTGCAACGCCAACATCCCGACCGAGGAGGTGTTCACGACGCCGCACTGCCGGCGCGTATCGGGCCATGTGGTCAGCTCCAAGCCGCTGTCCTATCAGGGCACGCTGATCGACGACATCCAGGTCAGGTTCGAGGAGGGGCGCATCGTCGAGGCCAAGGCCTCGCGTGGCGAGGAGGTTCTGAACAAGGTGCTCGATACCGACGAGGGCGCGCGCCGGCTCGGCGAGGTCGCGCTGGTGCCGCACTCCTCGCCGATCTCCAAGAGCGGGCTGTTGTTCTACAACACGCTGTTCGACGAGAACGCGGCCTCGCACATCGCGCTCGGCCAGTGCTACTCCAAATGCTTCGTCAACGGCACCTCGCTGTCGCCGGAACAGATCGCGGCGCAGGGCGGCAATCGGAGCCTGATCCACATCGATTGGATGATCGGCACGGCCGAGACCGACATCGACGGCATCCATGCTGATGGCCGCCACGTGCCGGTGTTCCGCAAGGGCGAGTGGGCCTGAGGCATGGCAGGCGCCGGCACGCGACCGGCGCCAGTCGTGAAACTGCCGCCGGTGATGCCGGCGGCAGCGACGCTGTCAGGTCAGTCCAAGACGTTACTGCTTCGCGGTGCCGGTCGTGGCCTGCACGTCCACCGTGATCCGCTCCGACATGACGGGCTTGCTATGCGGAATGTGGCTCCAGTCGCCGAGCACGAGCTGCAGGGTGTGCTTGCCCGGCGTCAGATTCACGGAGGCTTCGGTCTGGCCCTTGCCGAAATGCACGTGGCCGGAATCGACCGGGATGGCCTCGTTGAGCGCGTCACCCTCGAGCGCGGGCGCGTCGATCAGCAGATGATGATGTCCGGTGTTGGGGGCTTCGGTGCCGGACGGCGCGATGCCCATGCCGGACAGGCCGAAGCGGATCAGGACCGGCGAGGAGACGGTGTCGCCATCCTTGAGGTTGATGAAGTAGGCCTTGGCGTTGTCGGGGGCAGGCGTTTCTCCGGCGACGGCAAGTGTCGCCATCGACAGCATCAGGGCGGTTGCGAGGCTCAGTCGGCGCATTTCGGCAAATCCTTCTTCGTGAATCCGGCAAATCTGTAAAGGTGAGGGCATCATGCGTCATGTGTCTCACGACCATGATGGTCACGTCCGCGCCACATCTCGCACTGCGGATAAACAGTAGATCAGCAGGTTGGGCGAGCCCGCGAACAAATTGCGGCGTTCGCGTGATGTTTATAGCGCTTGCGTGTTTGTGATGCGACCGCTGGTCGCGGCGGATGATGCGAATTTGAACGATTCCGGAAAGTGGCCGTTCAGTGCAACCGGATATGCTGATGCTCTCATGCCGGTCATCGGCCGGTCATTTCAATCTGGTGTATTTTGAGGTCCCGCGATGTCCCCTCCCTTGATCGAAACCGCCAATCTCGCCGTCGAGCTGGCGCCGGCTCCAATCGAGCCGTCCTGGATCATCGAGGGCAATCCGACGGCGACCTCCTGCACGGTTTCGCGTAGCAGCGACGGGCTGGGCTCGACCATCGTCTGGCATTGCACCGAGGGCAAGTTCAACTGGTACTATGATTTCGACGAGACCATCCTGATCCTGGAAGGCGCGATCGTGCTGGAGAGCGAGGACATGCCGGCGAAGCGCTACGGGCCGGGCGACGTGATCTTCTTCCGCGACGGCGCGCACGCCAAATGGCATGTCGAGGGACACGTCAAGAAGCTTGCTTATTGCCTGAAGACCCAGCCTTACGTCCTCGGCCTAGTGGTGCGCGTGATCAACAAGCTCAAGCGCATGTTCCTGACGCCCGATGGCCGCCGCGGTACCAGCCTCGCCGGCGCCTGATCCTAGACGCCGTCGAGGATGATCACGGTCGGGACCGACGGCAGCAGCTCGCGCGACATCTTGAGCGTTCGCTCACTGCGCCGGTCGATCTCGAACTGCTGGCCGATCTTACGCATGAACGCCTCGAGCGGCGTGGCGAAGCGGTGCATCGGCAGCACCACCGAGGCGCGCAGCCGCTTGGTGATCTCCGAGATGCCGTCGAGCGACATCGTATAGGTGCCGTCGATCGGCACCATCACGATGTCGAGCCGGCCGATCGCGGCGAAATGCGTCTCGTCCAGCTTGACGTGAAGGTGGCCGAGATGGCCGATGCACAGGCCGGCGACCTCGAAAATGAAGATCGAGTTGCCGTCCTTGATCATGTCGATGCCGTCGGAATCGCCGAAATAGCGGCGGATGTCGGTGGTGATGTTGCGGATCAGCACGTCGCCGACGCGCTCGAACACCTGGGCCGGCTTGCCGTCGTCGCCCCAGCCGTGCAGGACATGCGGGATGCGCGGATCGGGCGTCAGCGTGTAGTGCGTCGAATGGGCCCGATTCATGGTGATCACGTCCGGCAGCCGCCCGACCTGATAGGCGCCGCTGTAGTCGGTGGCGATGCGGATGCCCTCGGGCGTGTCGATGAAGTAGGTCGAATGGCCGGCATAGGTGATCGTCACCTCGTTGCCGCCAGTGGCCGCCCGGCGCAGGCTGACCGGAATGGCGCGCGGCGGGCCGCCGGCCATCGCCAGGCACTCGCTGGCGCGCGGTCCCGGTTGCTGCGCCAGAGCGGGCGATGCGAACGCGACCAGGACGGCAAGCAGCGAGACCAGCGGACGCAGCATGGCAGTTCCCTTTCAACGGCGCGTGGAAGTGTAGCGTCTAAACCGGATCAGAACTATCGTCATCCCAACGCCCCGGCGGACGGGGCAAGGTCCAATGCGAGGATGGCATGACAGGTGAAAGCGGAGTGTCGCAGGCGCAGGTCATGCAACCCGTACGGTCGATCGATGCCGGGGCGCTCAGCATCGGCTACGTGGAGAGCGGACCGGCCGATGCTCCCGTCGTCATCCTGCTGCACGGTTACCCCTACGACGTCCATTCCTATGTCGACGTCGCACCGCAGCTGGCCGCGAAGGGATGCCGCGTCATCGTGCCGTATCTGCGCGGCTACGGGCCGACCCGCTTCCTCGAGCCGGCGACGCCGCGCTCGGGGCAGCAGGCCGCAGTCGGGGCAGACCTGATCGCGCTGATGGATGCGCTGGAGATCCCGCGCGCGGTGTTCGCCGGCTATGACTGGGGCGGCCGGGCCGCGTGCGTGGGCGCTGCGCTGTGGCCCGAGCGCTGCCGGGGCCTCGTCTCGGTGAACGGCTACCTGATCCAGGATATCGCCAAGGCGCTGCAGCCTGCGCCTGTTCGCCGCGAGTTCGCGTTCTGGTATCAATGGTACTTCCAGACCGAGCGCGGCCGGGCCGGGCTTGCCGCCAACCGCGCCGAGATCGCGCGCCTGCTATGGGAACAATGGTCGCCGAACTGGCGCTTCGACGATGCGACCTTCGCACGTTCGGCGGCCGCGTTCGACAATCCCGATCACGTCGACGTCGTGATTCACAGCTACCGCCATCGTTATGGCTTGGCCGGCGGCGATCCGCGCTATCAGGAGCTCGAGCGGCGGCTGGCGGCCCAGCCCGTGATCACGGTGCCGACGATCACGCTCGATGGCGACAGCGACGGCGTGATCCCGGCGACGGACGGCAAAGCGCATGCTGCGAAATTCACCAGCCGGATCGCCCATCGCGTGATCGCACACGCAGGCCACAACCTGCCGCAGGAGCAGCCCGACGCGTTTGCCGCCGCGGTCATGGATCTGCTGCGTTGACCACCGTCAGGCGCGCGGCGGGCTGAGCTTCCAGGCGCCGAACAGGAGAGCCGCGGTCATCAGGCCGCAGATCATCGCGCCCTCGGGCAGCGCCAGTGCGAGCGCTGCCGTCGCGGCCCAGCCGATCGAGGAGAACGCCTCGGCAAAAGTCGCGATCCGCGACGAGGTCTGACGCCGGCGGAACTGGCTGCGCCGCGCCTGGACACGGAACCACAGCTGGATGGCGGTCGAGGCAACCGTGGCGACCAGCACCGCGATAGCCGTGACCAGCGCCTGCAACGGTGCGATCCAGGCCAGCGCGAGCACCAGCGGGGCAAAGAGCACCGCGATCGTCATCAGCACCACCGCGATCTTGGCGCGCACGACGCTCGCCGCGGTCAGCGGCGCGGTCGCGACGAGCTCGGGGGCGTCCTCGCCGGAGATCGTGAGCCAGGCGAGACCTCCAGCGAGCTGGCCTGCGGCCATCACGATGACCGGCGTGATCAGGATGACGGCCTGCGAGCTATCGGAATAGCTGCGCCACAGCAGCAGAGCCGGCGGCACCAGATAGAGCAGCTGCATGAGCGTCTGCGAGATCAGCCAGGGATCGCGCCGCAGCAGCATGAATTCCTTGCGCCGCAGCGCCTGTTGCCGCGACCCATCGCGAAACGCTCGGATCTGCGCGCCGGCGCGGCTGGAGACGCCCTGCGCCGCGGCGTTGATCGCGGTGTCGGCGAAGCGCGGCGAGAACACCGCCATGACGCCGCCGAGCAGCAGCAGGCCCGCGGCAAGCATGATCAAGAGAGCCTGACCATCGCCCAGGACGGCGCGGGCCGGCAGCCAGAGGATACTATCGGGATCGGGGGCAATGGCGGCCGCAGTGTCCGAGGTGAGGACGGCAAAGCGCGACAGCGTTCCGTAGGACACGATCGCTGCGATCTGCAGCACGATCACGAAGCCGGCGCCGATCACCGCGGCCAGGATCTGTGCGACCAGACGCGTGCGCGCCGGGCCGATGAGGCGGAACAGGATGATCGTGATCGCGATGGCGAGCGCGGCCGCAGACAGGCCGACGGCAGCGACCACGACGAAGGCCGCAAGCCATCGCACACCGCCCTCGATCAGCAGAACGTCGATGAAAGGCGTCGCCAGCAGCAGCGCCATGGCAGTGACCGAGAGCGCAATCGCGGCGATCCGGACCGAGAAGATCTCGGCGAGGCGCACCGGCGAGGACATGATGAGGTCGAGATCGGCGCGTGCGTAGAAGACGCGGGTGACCGACTCGATCGCCTGCGACAGCATCAACGCCCACGACAGCATGATGGTCGCGGTGACGACGATCAAGGCGGTCTTGTCGAGCGGCGGCTGCAGATCGGCGTAGCGGCCGACCACGACCCAGGCCGGCAGATGCATGAGCGCGCCGAAGAGAAGCAGGCCGATGATGGCGGCGCGGGTCCGGCGGCGCCGGCCGGCCGTGATCATGCCGAGCCATTCCCGCCACGCCAGCCGCAACTCGTGACGGGCGAACCATGCGAGCGTCGCCGCCCGCATCATGCCGCCGACTCGACGTCGACCAGGGCGATGAACAGCTCCTCCAGGCTGGTGTCGGTCCGCCCGTTCTGCTGGCGCAGCTCGGCGAGCGTTCCTTCGGCGAGGACGCGTCCGGCAGCGATCACGCCGATGCGGTCGGCCATGCGCTCCGCAACTTCGAGAATGTGGGTGGTCATGATCACCGTGCCGCCGCGGCGTACCCGCTCCGCCAGCAGGCCCTTGACGTGCCGCGCCGATACCGCATCCAGGCCGGTGAGCGGCTCGTCCAGAATGATCAGTCGCGGGTCATGGACCAGCGCGCCCGCAAGCGCCACCTTCTGGCGCATGCCCTTGGAAAAGCCTTCACAGCGTTCGTGCAGATGGCGCTCCAGCCCGAGCGAGACCAGAAGCTCCCGGGCGGTTTCGCTGGAGCTCGCGGGATCGATGCTCCAAAGCCCCGCAACGAATTCGAGATATTCGAGCGGGGTGAGCTTGTCGTAGATCATCGGCTCGTCGGAAACCCAGGCCATGACCTGCTTGGCGGCGATCGGATCGCGCAGTGCATCGATGCCGAAGATCGCGATCTGACCGGCATCCGGCCGCAGCAGGCCGGCCACCATTCGCAACGTCGTCGTCTTGCCGGCGCCATTCGGGCCGACCAGCGCGTAGAATTCACCCGCGCGCACCACCAGGTCGAGCCCGTCGACGGCCGGGCGTTCGAAGCATTTCGTTAATCCTCGCACGGCGAGGGCGGGGCTGTCTGGGGTCATGACGGCGGTGTCGTCTCGTTTGGTTCGCACCTGCAACTTGGACGCAACTCGTTGCGGCGCGGTGAACGGACCGCCCGATTGCGCGATCCTGGAGTGCCGCCCGCATCGGCCGGTTCCGTCGCGGGCTCCTGACGGCGTTTCCATCACCGGACCGTCCTGCAGCGATTGGACAACGGCGCCGCGTCGGGATCAGGGCAATGATGATAGCGTTCCGCGGGCTTCCTCGACGGATCCGAATGATGGTCATTCGTTCGCGCAAGAGTTGCGACTCTGCGGCACCGGGAACTCCCGCTGCACTAGCGGGACCGGCTGCTCACCTCGGCCATCAGTGGCGAGGCCTGATACTTCGCGATACCCGTCTCGTCGATCACGAACCGGGGTTCCACCTGCCGCGCATCGCTGTCCGCGATCATGGCCATGCGCTGATTGTCGAGCATCAGCCAACGTCCGTCGAGGCGGGCCGCCGCGACCGCATGATCCTCACCACGAACGGCATCACGAAGAATCACGATCCGCAGATCGTCCGGTGCCAATCCCGCCAGCCGGAGCGCGACGAACTTGGCGATGGCATAATCCTCGCAATCGCCGGCCAGACGATCGAATGTGATGAGAGGCGAACTCCAGACATCCAGCTGGCCGTATTGAACCAGGTCGCTGACAGGCCGGATCGCAAGATTGATCGCGCGGTTGATCTCACCGAGCCGGGCACGCCCCTCGCGGAGGCGGCCCTGGTCGACGATGGCAAGCAGGCGCAGTGCCGCAGGCGACGCGCAACGCGGCCGATCCCCATCGCAAAGTGCAAGCTGGACGCGCTCGTCATCGAGCTTGAGAGACAGCGTCAGCCATTTGGCTCGCAGAGCGCCTGCCTCGAGTTCGACGTGCGACAGACCGAATGGCTCGATCGCATCCCTGATGACGGCCGCGAGCCCCAACGGCTGCCCGACCGGACCGGCATTTGCCGGGCCGCCGATCCCTATGATGGCACTGGCCGCCACTGCGGCAAGCGACGCGCGGAACAACGCAAGAATGTTCATTTGACGCCCCGTGTCCGGAGCTCGGCGGTGGGAAGGCGCGCACCGCGGAACCGGATGTTTGTTGGGGCAAGCATGAGCGAGCCGGACTTTGAGGCTGCTTAAAAGCGGATGGTCTGACGACCAAATCGCAGGATCAGGCTGAACGTTCTGTTGCCCCGATGCGACAAATCCTATGAAAAGGCCAAGTTCGGGTCCCGAACACTGGAGCGGTTCACGGTCAGGTTGTAGTCGCCGGCTATCAACAGCTCCTGCTTAATTGATGCAATTTGTAGATTTTTGTCGGCCCGATCGCCGTCCTCCACTTGAAATTGCCCCATAGGAGTATGGGGGTGCGGACGTCGCGGTCGCGGAAAGTAATCATTCTTCACGGAATACTTTGGTCTGCTTGAGCGCCGAAGAAATCGGCGCTCGAATAATTTGAAATACTGATAACTCGTCGCACAAAAGAAGGCGGAAACTTGGCAATATGTAAGAAAACCCGTGGGTTCCGCCGTTTCCGGAGGCTCGAAGTACAAGCTGAAGATGGTTCCGCCAGACACTCGCCAGTGATATGCACGGTTTGAACAAGCTTTATTATGTAATAATTAACCATTTGTGGTGGCCCCGTGAATTACGCTGGCAAATTTGACGCCGCGCTTTTCTCCGACGGCCTGAACGCACATGCGCATGTGCGGCTGGATGCGCCGCCTGCCCATGCGCCGGCCGACGCAATCGTCGTCGCCGATCCGCATTTTCTCTTCAATGCCGATTTCAAGCGTTCCGGGGTCGACCTGATCCTGTCCGCCGACGGCCGCGAGGTCGTGCTGCCGGACTATTTCAAGGGCGAGAAGCGGGCAGCACTGGCGTCGCCAGATGGAGCTCACCTCACCGGTGAACTGGTCAATGCGCTCTCAGGTTCGGTACAGCTGAGCCAGGCTGGCGGGGCGGCGGTTCCGGGCAAGGTGATCGGCCATGTCACCAAGCTGCAGGGCACGGCCACCGCCGTCCGCAACGGCGTCTCGATCCTTCTGCACCAGGGCGACAATGTCGAAAAAGGCGATGTCGTCCAATCCGGCTCGGATTCGACGCTCGGCATCACCTTCATCGACGGCACCGTGTTCGGCCTGTCCTCGAACGCGAGGATGGTGCTCAACGAGATGGTGTACGATCCCAACGGGTCGAACAACTCGTCGCTGATCAGCCTCGTCGCCGGAACGATCTCCTTCGTCGCCGGTGAAACAGCCAAGCACGGCGACATGAAGGTCGACACGCCGGTCGCGACCATGGGCATTCGCGGCACGGCCGTCCTGGTCGAAATCGACTTCACCGTGCCAGGGCAGGGCGGTTTGCCTGATGCCAAGTTCCAGGTGCTGGTCGAGCCTGATGGCCGGACCGGCTCCTACGTCCTGTTCGACAAGACCACGCTGCAGCCCATCGCCGTGGTCAACCAGGCCGGGCAGCAGATCCAGATCAGCAATGGTGTGGTGAACCAGAGCGCCGTCCCGCTCTCGCCCGACATCCAGAAGCTCATCAACGACGTCTTCACGCTGAAGTTCACCGACAACACCAATCCGAAGTCGACGACTCACTTCACCGACATCGGCGTGCTGCAGACGCTGACGCCGCTGACCTTGGCCAACGGCACCAGCGCAGTGCCGACTTTTCTGGTCACCGACACCAGTTCGACGCCGGCGACGGGCACGACGGCGGAGCCGCCGTCTCACATTCCTGGTCCGCCGGAGGTCAGGATTCTCGATGCCACCGGCCGGCTCGCGTCCACATTCGGCCTGACCGAGCGGGCCGGCCAGACCGGCAACAACACTGATCTCGACACGGTCCTCAGCCGGGTCAATTTCACCGACATCAATGGCGGCGACCGGCCGACGGTGTCGGTGAGCTTCAAGGCCTACACCTACAAGACCGCGCAGCAGGGCGATGTCACCGGGTCTCTGAGCCAACTGCAGTTGCAGGACGTCCTGGCGACCGCGGTGAAGATTTCGGTGGCGGCGGATCCGGGCAACATCAACCACGGCTCGGCAACGCTGACCTACAGCGTTCCTGACAGCACCTTCGATTTCCTGGCCGCGGGCGAGACGCTGACGCTGACCTATGTCGTGCGCGTCGACACCAATTTCCCGGTGGCCAACGAGTTCAAGGAGGTGCCGATCACGATCACGGTGACCGGCACCAATGACGTCCCGGTCATCACGACGAGCGCCCAGGCGATCACCTTCGCCGGTGGCACCAGCGTGCCCGGCGGACCGCTGACATCAGACGATCCGACCTCCGGCTCTCTCAACTTCACTGACGTCGACATCACCGACAGCCACACGGTCTCAGCAAAGCTGGCCAGTGCAGTGCTGCAAGGCGGCGGCAGCGTTCCGCCGGCGCCGTTGGCCCTGTTCGAACAGGCGCTGACGGCATCGCTGGCGTCGGACAGCACGGGAAGCGGCACCGGCAAGGTGAACTGGAGCTTCGGCAACCTGCCGGTCTATGTCGCCGACTTCATTCCGGCCGGGCAGACGCTGACGCTCACCTACACGGTGACGGTGACGGACTCGCAAGGGGCCGCGTCGACGCAGACGATTACGGTGACGGTCACCGGCACCGACGATCCGGCCGTGGTCTGGATCGCCACGACGCAGGGGCAATCCGGCCAAAGCCACGGCGCTTCGGTTCTGCTGTGGAGCGACGGCGCGAACTGGGAGACGGGCCTCGCTCCGACGACCGCTGACGACGTCATCATCATCACCGACCAATTGCATGGCCTGACGCCGGTATTCCCGGTCACGATCGACGCGGCTGCGTTCGCCAAATCGGTGAGCCTGAATGATTTCGGCGGCGGAGCCGTTCCCGAGCTCGATAACCGCAGCACGCTGGCGATCAGCGGCGCGCTGACGGCCAAGGCCGATGCCCGCATCTCCAATTTCGGCAGCGCCACGATCAGCGTCGGCGGTCTCGCTCAGGTCCTTGACCAGAGCGTGCTCAACAATGCCGGCAAGGTCGTGCTGGCGGGCGGCGGCGAGTTTGGTGCCGCGGCCAGCATCACCAACAGCGGACAGATGGAGCTTTCCGGCGGTACGCTGACCGTTCGCGGCGATGTCGAGAATACAGCTGATGAGAGCGCCGGCCTGATCCAGGTCGATGCCGGCGCCACGCTGGCCCTCGCGGGCGGCAGCATCGACGGCGGCACCATCCTGATCCAGGGCACGCCGGTCATCCACACCTTCGGCACGCTCGAAAGTGGCGTTCAGGTCGCACAGCGAGCCGATGGTGTCCTGGCGCTGCAGGGTGGCGCCACGATCAGCAACGGCGGGCTGGACAATTTCGGCCGGATCGAAGTTTCCGGCGGCGGCAATGCGGTTTCCAACGAAAGCGTCACGAACTCTGGCCTGATCGATATCAAGGCGAATGGCGGGCTCACGCTCGATCTCGACACCGGCATCGACAATGCTGCGGGTGTGATCACGGTCGAGCATTCGGCCAAGCTGACGCTGTCGGAGACGAGCATCACCGGTGGCGCGCTGACCAACGAGGTCGGTGGAACGGTTGCGCTGACCGGCCATGCCGCGCTCATCGGCGGCACGCTCGGCAATTCCGGCGTGGTCGCCGTATCCGGCATCGGCAATGTGCTCGAGGACGAGTCGGTCACCAACGCCGGCGCCGCTGCAATCACCATCGCGCTCAGCGGCGTGCTCACGCTGACCGGGACGGGTATCGCCGGCGGCGCGATCACCAATGACGGCTTGATCGAGGTCGCAGGCGACAGCACCATCGATGGCTCTGCCGTCGCTGGCGGTGCGATCGTGATTGGAGCGTGGGGCGACGGGAACGGCGGCGGCAATATTCACGCTGTCGTCACCACGGAGGACGGACCTCCGGAAACGCCGTGGACTCCCGTCACCCTGACCATCCAGGGCGGCGCCATGTTCACCGATGCCGTCATCGCGATCAGCGGTGGCTCGGTGCTCGAGGTCGCGTCGGACAATGCAGCGACCTTTGCCGGCGTCGCGGTCGACAATCTCGGTACGGTGCAGATCGGGCAGGATGCGTTGCTGCGGATCGAAGACAGCACCATCACCGGTGGCGATCTCGTCAACCGCGGCACGGTGCATATCGAAACCGAGGCCGCGACCACGTTCGATAGCGTCCACATCGACAATGCCGGCGGCGTGATCGTCATCGATGATGATGGCGATGCACCCGTGCCTTCCACCTTGGTGCTGGACGGCGGCACGAGCCTCTCCGGCGGCGCATTGAGCGTCGGCGTCGTCGGCACGCTGGAGATCACAGGGTACGACGTGACGTTGACCGGCATGCAGGTCGACAATTCCGGCATCTTCACCGTCGACCTCGGAGCGATGCTCGCTCTTGCCGGTACGGACGTGACCGGCGACGGCACGCTCTACGTCTACGGGACGATCACGGCGAGCGGCTTCACCAGCATTGCCGGATCGATTGTCAACGACGGCACGATCGAGGTCGTCGGCGGCACGTTCGAGATCACCGGCGATGTTGCAGGAAGCGGCCAGATCAAGGTCGATGCCGGTGCGACGCTGAAGCTCGATGGCCATGTCGACCAGACGATCGACTTCAGCAGCCAGGGCAGCAGCGAGCTCGTCATCGACAATGCCGGCTTCTCCGCCAAGATCGCCGGCCTCGACGTCTCCGACAAGATCGACCTGTCGACGATCATATGGAGCGACGCGACGACGGCGTCCTACGATTCGGAAACGGGCGTCCTCACCGTCAGCGATGGCTCTGGGCACAGCATCGATCTGACGCTCGTCGGCGATTACACGAACGCGCATTTCGCCGGCAGCCGCGATGCGAACGGTGCCACGCTCATCACGCTGATGGCTGACGACGCGGCGCCGGTGATTGCAAATCCCAACCAGGCGGGCGCGATTGTCGAGGCGACACAGCAGACGGGATCGTCCGATCCGCGCGGTGTTGGCGGCAGCATTCACTTCACCGACGTCGATCTGACCGATCGACCGACGGCTGGCATCCTGGCCGGTGCCCAAAGCGTGACCTGGACCGCGGCGGACCACCAAACCGACTTGTCAAGCCAGTTGACCTCGGGTCAGATCGCTGCGCTGGAGCAGGCGCTGCAACTGAGCCAGAGCGGCAACAACAACGGCTCGGTCGGCTGGACCTATGCGATCCCCGATGGATCCCTCGATTTCCTTGGCGCCGGTCAGACCGTCACGGTGACCTCCACGGTCACGCTCGACGACCACCAGGGCGGGACCGCGACCTCGACGATCGTGGTGACCATCACGGGCACCAACGACCAGCCGCTCGTCACGTCGGACGTGCAGACGGCGGAGATCGCCGAGCGCGCCGGCAAGTCCGGCTCAGATCTGCGCGACACGGCGAGCGGCACCATCACCTTTGCGGACGCCGACGTCACAGACACGCATGTGATCAAGGTGACCGATGTCGTCGTCTCCGGTGCCGATGGTGGCCTGCCGTCTGATACGTCCATCCTGACGAGTTGGCTGTCGCTCGGCCAATTGACGGATTCCGGGCATGGCGGCGCGGGGGCGCAGCCCTGGACCCTCTCGGCCAAGGACAAGGCGTTCGATTATCTCGGCGCCGACCAGCAGGTGACGCTGACCTATACGGTCGAGATCGACGACGGTCATGGTGGGGTGGTCGACGTGCCCGTCGCCATCACCATCAAGGGCGCAGAGGATGCGCCGGTCATCGTCGGTGAAACGAATCCTTCCGTACAGACCGTCCTTCTGTCCGAGCGGGCCAGCGTGCTTTCGACCGGGACCGCCATCAATGCCGAGGGCATGGCGACCGAGACCTTCGACCAGGTGTCGGCCGGTTCGGCCTCGACCAACGGCCGCGACCATGGCAGCTTCTACAGCGAGGCGCTGCACGCGACCTTCAGCGCCGATGGCAATGCCGGCGTGGTGCATGGGTCTTCCTCCACCTCCGCTGCGCCCTACATGCAGGGCGTCCAGGACCAGACCAATTATCTCAGCGTCGGTGGCCACGCGCAGGAGACCATCACCTTCGACAGCGCCAAGAACAGCTTCGGGCTATATTGGGGCTCGGTCGACAGCTACAACAGCATCTCCTTCTACAACGGCAACAAGCTGGTCGCGTCCTACACCGGCGACGACATCGCGCCGCTGCTCGCCAATGGCGGGCAGGGCTCGTTCGCGTCCAATGGCTATGTCGAATTCCTCGGCCTCTCGCCGTTTACCAAGGTCGTGCTGGCAAGCAGCCAGAACGCGTTCGAGCTCGACAATGTCTCGGCCGGCACCGTCGCCGACCAGCCGGTGAAGCTGGCGAGCGACATGACGGGCACATTGACCGTTCTCGACAAGGATGTCGGCGACGCGCTGACGGCCTCGGTGCTCGGCAATGCTGTCATCAAGTACAATGGCTCGTCGGTCCTGCCGGCGGATGCGCATGTCCAGGCGCTGGCCGATGCCGGCGCCATCAGCTTCGACAGCGCCACCTCCGACGGCGACTCCGAGGTCCTGCATTGGAGCTACCACCCGGCCGACGTGAACCTGGACTTCCTGAAGCCCGGCGACACACTCTCCGTCACCTATCAGGCCGAGGTCAGCGACGGTCATGGCACCTCCGGCACGAAGGCGCTAACGGTGACGCTCGTCGGCAATGGCGCGTCGACGGTCAATGGCACCAGCCAGGACGACACCTTCGTCAATGTCGGCGACGGCATCACGATCTTCGGCAAAGGCGGCAACGACAGCTTCGTCTTCAACCCGCATTTCGGCAGCGCCACGATCGGCGATTTCGACGTCCACAAGGATACGATCGAGATCGACCATTCGCTGTTCGCCAGCATCGAGGCGATCCTCGGCGCTGCAAAGACGGTGAATGGCGACACGATCATCACCGATGCGGCGCACGACACGATCACGCTGAAGGGTGTTACGGTCACGCAGCTGCAGCACCATCAGAACGATTTCCATATCGTCTGATCGGCGAACTTCAAAGGCCGGCGGCCAGCCCCGCCTCTACCACGATCGGAGGCGAACATTCCGCGCTGGAGCAGCTGCGTCTATTCCAACCCGGCCTTCCTCTCTGAACCGAATAGGACAACAGCGGGCGTTCCATGAAGCGGTTGAAGGCAGTGCCCCGATGGTTCGCGCGCCGATTCGGCTATGCGCGCCTGATCTGCCTGCTGCTGCTGGTCGGCGTGGCCGCGCTACGCGTCGCCGACCCGGCGCCGATCCAGGAGGCGCGCGTCCGCACCTTCGACAACTTCCAAGCCTGGAGTCCGCGGGTCAAGACGGTCCGCCCGGTCACCATCGTCGACATCGACGAGAAGAGCCTCGCGGACCCCAAGCTCGGACAGTGGCCGTGGCCGCGCACGCGCATCGCCGAGATCGTCGACAAATTGACCCGGCTCGGCGCCGTCGTGATCGCCTTCGACGTCGTGTTCGCCGAGCCTGACCGGCTCAATCCAGGGATTGCCGCGGATTTTTTTCCGGGGCTGGACGAGGAGACCCGCGATAAGCTGAAGGCGCTGCCATCGAATGACGAGGTGTTGGCTGAGGCGCTGCGTAGGTCACGCGTCGTGTTGGGCGAGTCCGGCGGTCCCGACATTCGCGCCGATCTCGACAAGACGCTGCCGATCACCGGCTTGGCGGCGCTCGGCGAGGAGCCGCAGCCTTTCATGTGGCCGTACCCGGGACTGTTGCGCAACGTCCCGGTGATCGAGCATGCCGCGGCCGGGCGCGGCCTGTTCTCGATCCCGCCGGAGCGCGACGGCATCATTCGCCGGGTGCCCATGATCATGCGGGCACAGGACATCGTCATGCTGTCTCTGAGTTTCGAGATGCTCCGGGTGGCGACCCGTTCAGATACCGTTTTGATCAAGACCGACCCCGGCGGCATTACCAGCCTCGGCCTGCACGGCTTCCAGATCCCGACCGACGGCAATGGTCAGATCTGGGTGCACTATGCCAATCACGATCCATCGATCTACGTCTCCGCAATCGATGTGCTCGAGGGGCGCGTCGCGCCAGAGAAGATCGAGAAAAAGCTGATCTTGATCGGGCCATCCGCCATCGGCCTGAACGACATCAAGACCACGCCGGTCTACCCGGCGATGGCCGGCGTCGAGGTGCACGCGCAGGTGCTGGAGTCGGTGCTGACCGGTTCGATCCTCACTCGGCCGTACTGGGGCATTGCGGTCGAGTTCGGTGGCGCGATGCTGCTCGGCCTGCTCGTGATCGTGTTCGCTCCGCAGTTCGGCGCCATCACGCTGGTCGTGGTCGGAGCGCTGTTTGCCTCGGCGTTGCTGGGTGTCTCCTGGTACTGCTACACCCAGCACCGGCTGCTGATCGACTTCACCTACCCGATGCTGTCGACGACGGCGATCTATCTGACGCTGATCTTCGCCAACTTCGTCCGCGAGCAGAACCAGCGCCGGCAGATGCGCTCGGTGTTCGGGCAATATCTGTCGCCGGTGCTGGTCGAGCAGCTCGCCCAATCGCCGCCCACGCTCGGCGGCGAGGAGCGCGAGATCACGGTGATGTTCTCGGACGTGCGCGGCTTCACCACCATCTCGGAGAGCTACAAGCACGATCCGCAGGGCCTGACCCAGCTGATGAACCGCTTCCTCACGCCGCTGACCAACGCCATCATCGCGCGCAAGGGCTATGTCGACAAATACATGGGCGACGCGATCATGGCGTTCTGGAATGCGCCGCTCGCCGACAAGGAGCACCAGATCAATGCCTGCGAGGCCGCGCTCGACATGCTCGACCGGATCGACCGCGTGAACGGCGAGCGCGAGCAGGAGGCCGCGCATGGCGGCCACGTCTACATTCCGCTCAAGGTCGGCATCGGTCTCAACACCGGCATCGGCGTGGTCGGCAACATGGGTTCCGACCTGAAGTTCAACTATTCGGCGCTCGGCGACAGCGTCAATTTGGCCTCGCGGCTCGAAGGCCAGTCGAAGGAATACGGCTTTCCGATCATCGTCGGCTCGGCGACCGCGATGGCGGTGAAGGACAAGCTCGCGATTCTCGAACTCGATTTCATCATGGTCAAGGGGAAGTCCGAGCCGGAGGTGATCTACGCCATCGCCGGCCGCGAGGACGTGATGTATTCCGAGCGCTTCCAGTTGCTCCGCAACCTCACCATCGAGATGCTGGCGAGCTATCGCAGCCGCGATTGGGAAGGGGCGCTGGCCGCGATCGAGCGCGGCCGCAAGAGCGACCAGGGACAAGACTTGGCCAAGCTTTATGATCTCTATGACGCACGCATCCGCAACTACCAGGTCAATCCGCCGCCCGAGGATTGGAACGGGGCGTACGCACTGCTGACGAAGTAGCCGGTGCTCCGTTCCCGAGTTCGCATCATAGCGCGGCGGCCTCGTTTGCCAGGTTCGGTGCCCGCGCGATGAGTATGCTCATCACTTGCAGACCACATAAGCCGAATAGGGCGGGCAACGCTTGCTGCGCTCTTCCGTGCCGGGGACGGGGCGGGTGGAATGCCGTGGCGGGAGGCTTCGCTTGGCACGCGGAAGCTTGCCCGGATCGTGCTTCGATGACGATGGGACGAAGGGCTTTCCGGGCCCATTGGATAATGTCTGGGCGTCCACCGCCGCGAGCTTGCCGATGAATGCGAGCGACAGGATGACGAGCTTAACCGAACGATAGCGCGCTCCAGTCTGCGGGACGGGTACCAGGATAGCGCAATCGAGCAGGCGTCGAGCGCATCGCGTTTGTTGCGAGGTTGCAACAGCGGGATAAGAAGCAACTTGTGTCATGTGACGTCGATTGCACGAATCTGCGCGAACTTTTAGCATGTTCTACTCAAGATAGAAAGTGCAGCAGATGGGGGGCATCGATGCAGTCTTCTGAGGACAGGAGTGCGGCTGGTTTGACGCAGGGCAGGCCGGCACGGGGTGCGATCAAGCGTTTCACTCTACCAGTTGCGGGCAGCCTCATCGCTGCTGTGGCTTGTGTGCTCGGGGCCGGCGCGGTGTCGGCCGCGGATCTCCCGGTCAAGGCGCCGCCTCCGCCGGTCTCGCTGTGGGAGTTCGAGGTCGGCGCCCGCTATTTCTACAGTTCGGGCCGCACCCGCTACACGTTGGGCGATCCTTTCGTCGCTGGCCAAACCAATTCTCTGCTGACCTACAAGAATCTCAACAGCCATGCCGGCGAGGGGTTCGCCAGGGCCGATCACAGTCTGGGTTTCTTCGCCAAGGGCTTTGCGGGCGGTGGCAACATCTTCAGCGGCAGGCTCAACGACGAAGACTTCCCGCCAGCCGTCATTCCGTACTCGAATACGGACAGCAGCGTGAACAGCGGCAGGCTTTGGTACGGCACGATCGACGCCGGCTACAATTTCTGGAGGGGGCCGGCGTTCAAGGTCGGCGGCTTCATCGGCTACAACCATTTCTACGAAACCGTCAACGCATACGGATGTAACCAGGTTGCGACCAATCCGTTTATCTGTGGTCTCGATCCTGTTGCGGGGGGCGTGCTGGTGCTCAGCAAGACCGAGAACTGGGATTCGCTCCGCGTGGGGTTGAACGGCGTCTTCAAGCTCGGCCAGAACTGGAACGTCACCCTCGATGGCGCCGTTCTGCCCTATGTCCGGCTGAGCGGATTCGACAATCACTGGCTGCGGCCCGACATCAATCCGCTTCCGCAATCTGGAAATGGCTGGGGCTACCAGCTCGAGGGCATTGTGTCATACGACGTGACGAGAAATTTCAGCGTCGGCGTCGGTGGCCGCTATTGGTACGCCCGGACGACCAGTGGGACCACCCAATTTCCTGGAGTCCCCGGGTCGCCCACGACCTTCAGCTACGAGCGGTACGGCGGCTTTCTCCAGGCCTCCTACAAATTTGACTCGGGCGCCTTCGGGAAATGAAATATTGGCTATCGTGCTGAAGAGGAAGCCCGGCAAAACGCCGGGCTTCTTTCTTTGCGAGCGCAACCGCAGCCGGCCCGGTCAGTTATTCCGCGCCGATCGTCGTCAGGTCCTGGAACCAGTGTTGCGCCTGCACGAACTTCTTGACCTTCGGCGACAGCGCGTGCGGGTTGGTGTCGTGCACGACCCAGACCAGCACCGCATCATCCACCACCAACGCATGCGCCTGCGCGATCAGCTCGTCCTGCTTGGCCGGATCGAAGGTCTGCTTGGCCTCCGAGATCAGCGCATCGACCTTCGGGTTCTTGTAGCCGCCCCAGTTGACGCCCGTGGGCGCGATCTGGTCGGAGGCGAAGAAGCGCACGATCGCGTAGAGCGGATCGGAGGTGACATAGGCGATGTTGTTGGCGGTGATGCCGGCGTTGATCTCGTCGGCCGCCCCCTTGCGCCAATGCGTGTACAGCGTCTCGAGCTCGACCACCTTGAAGTCGATGTCGATGCCGATTTCCTTGAAGCTTTGCTGCAGGAACTCGTTCATCGGCAGCGACAGCATCTGTCCGGTGCCGCCCTGGGCGATGATGAAGGTCGTCTTCAGCGGCTTGGCCGGGGAATAGCCGGCCTCCTCGACCAGCTTCTTGGCGGCGGCGAGATCATATTTGATGTCGAAGGTCGGCTTGCCGAACCACGGGCTCGACGGATCGACCTGGCCCTTGGCCGGTTTGGCGAGGCCGTTCATCAGCCCGACCACCTCGTCGCGATTGATCGCAAGATTGAGCGCCTTGCGCAGCCGGATGTCGGTCCAGGGCGAGCCCGGCAGCACGCTGAGATGATAGTTCCAGACATGCGGCGTGACGTTGTCGACGAGCTTCATGCCGGCGGCCTTGAGCTGCGGCACGGCGTCGGGCGCCGGCGTCTCGATCAGGTCGACCTGGCCGGCGAGCAGCGCGTTGGTGCGGGTCAGCGCTTCCGGCATCGGCACCAGCACCAGCTTGTCGACCTTCGGGATCCGGTCCTTGTTCCAATATTCGGAATTCTTGGTGAGCTCGGCGAGCTCGCGCGGCACCAGCTTCGTCAGCTTGAACGGGCCGGTGCCCGAGGGCTGGCTGGCGAACTTGTCCCAGTCCTTGCCGAGCTTCTCATATTGCGCCGGGCTCGAAATCAGGAACCACAGCATCTGATACGGGAAGAACGAGTCGACGGTCTTGGTCGTGATCTCGACCGTCGAGTCGTCGATCTTGGCGTAGCTCGCCACCGACGGCAGCCGCGTCTTGACCTGCGCGCTCTGCCGCTTGTCGAACTGCGGTGCCTTATCGTTGAGCACCTTGTCCAGATTCCAGATCACCGCGTCGGCATTGAAGTCGCTGCCGTCGTGGAACTTGACGCCCTTGCGCAAGGTGAAGCGCCACTTGGTCTTGTCGGCCTCGTCGACCTTCCATTCGCTGGCGAGGCCGGGGATCAGCTTGCCCGGCTTGTCCGCCACGCTCATGTCCCAGGCGACCAGCGGGTCGTAGATCGTGTAGCCGGTAAACTGATAGGCGCCGGCGCCGCGATCGGGCTGTCCTGTCGTGAGCGGGATGTCGGCCATCGAGATGCCGTAGCGCAGGACCGATTCGGCGCGGGCCGCGACGGCAGACAGGCCGATCGCCAGCGCCGTAGCGAGCAGTGAGAGGCGGATACGCATGCAGGGAAGCTCCGTTGCGAGTTCGGCTCCGCATCGGCGAAGCCGGATCCATTCCGGGCGAAACCTGCAATCCCGGTGCCAAGGTGCGCGGCGGGATCGTTTGAACACAAACGGTTGTGACCACGCGTCGCAGGGCACGATCCGGCGCATCGGTGGCACAGCCGTTGCATACATTTTGCTCAGAAATTAGCCACTGATCGGAGATTTGATCGTGCTCTCGAGCGTTGCGAATTCTATGAATGTGCGTGCGGCTGTTGCGGCCGCGATGATGACGACGGTTTCGGCCCTCGCGCTGCCGGCGCAGGCAAATGCCGAATCCGTGCTGCGCATCGGCATGACCGCGGCCGACATTCCGCGCACGCTCGGCCAGCCCGACCAGGGCTTCGAGGGCAACCGCTTTACCGGCGTGACGATGTATGACGCGCTGACGATGTGGGACCTGTCGTCGGCCGACAAGCCGAGCGTCGTCATTCCCGGCCTTGCCACCGAGTGGAAGGTCGACGAGGCCGACAAGACCAAATGGACCTTCAAGCTGCGTCCCGGCGTCACCTTCCACGACGGCGCGCCGTTCAACGCCGACGCGGTGGTGTGGAACGTCGAGAAGGTCCTGAAGCAGGACGCGCCGCAATTCGATCCGAGCCAGGTCGGCGTCACCGCCTCGCGCATGCCGACGCTCGCATCGGCGCGCAAGATCGACGACATGACCGTCGAGCTGACGACCAAGGAGCCGGACAGCTTCCTGCCGATCAACCTCACCAATTTGTTCATGGCGAGCCCCGCCAAGTGGCAGAAGCTCTATGAGGTCGCGACCGGCGCGGACGACAAGGCCAAATCGCAGGCCGCCTGGACTGCGTTCGCCAAGGACGCCTCGGGCACCGGCCCGTGGAAAATGACCAAGTTCACGCCGCGCGAGCGGCTTGAGCTGTCGAAGAACGAAGCCTATTGGGACAAGGCCCGTGTGCCGAAATCCGATAAGATGATCCTGCTGCCGATGCCGGAGGCCAATGCGCGCACCGCGGCGCTGCTGTCCGGCCAGGTCGACTGGGTCGAGGCGCCGGCGCCGGATGCGCTGCCCGAGATCAAGCAGCGCGGCTTCAAGCTCTACGCCAACGAGCAGCCGCATGTCTGGCCGTGGCAGTTCTCGCGCGTCGAAGGCTCGCCGTGGAACGACATCCGCGTCCGCAAGGCCGCCAATCTCTGCGTCGACCGCGAGGGCCTGAAGGATGGCCTGCTCGCCGGCCTGATGGTGCCGGCAACCGGCACCTTCGAGCGGGGGCATCCCTGGCGCGGCAACGTCACCTTCGAGATCAAGTACGACAAGGCGGCTGCGCAGAAGCTGATGCAGGAGGCCGGCTACGGTCCGAACAAGAAGCTCGAGGTCAAGACACAGACCTCCGCATCGGGCTCGGGCCAGATGCAGCCGCTGCCGATGAACGAGTATCTGCAGCAGGCGCTGGCCGAGTGCTATTTCGACGTCAAGCTCGACGTCATCGAGTGGAACACGCTGTTCACCAATTGGCGCCGCGGCGCCAAGGATCCATCCGCCAACGGCGCCAACGCCACCAACGTGACCTATGCGGCGATGGACCCGTTCTTCGCGCTGGTGCGCTTCCTGCAGTCGTCGATGGCGCCTCCCGTGTCCAACAATTGGGGCTACATCAACAATCCGAAGTTCGACGAGCTGGTGAAGAAGGCGCGCCAGACCTTCGATCCCACCGAGCGCGACAAGGCGCTCGCCGAGCTGCATGCAGCCTCGGTCGACGACGCGGCGTTCCTCTACGTCGCCCACGACGTCGGCCCGCGCGCGATGAGCCCGAAGGTGAAGGGCGTGGTGCAGCCGAAGAGCTGGTTCATCGACTTCTCGCCGATCTCGGTGGAGCCGTGATCGTGATCGTGAGCTAAATCTCTCCC
>JBARNF010000781.1:0-5155 GCA_049802835.1 Bradyrhizobium sp. | reverse complement strand
CGCGCGACGGCAAGCTCGACCCGGTGATCGGCCGCGACGAGGAGATCCGCCGCACCATCCAGGTGCTGTCCCGGCGCACCAAGAACAATCCCGTGCTGATCGGCGAGCCCGGCGTCGGCAAGACCGCGATCGTCGAGGGGCTGGCGCTGCGCATCGTCAATGGCGACGTGCCGGAGAGTCTGAAGGACAAGCGTCTGCTGTCGCTCGATCTCGGTGCACTGATCGCCGGCGCGAAATATCGCGGTGAGTTCGAGGAGCGGCTGAAGGCGGTGCTGCAGGAGGTGATCTCGGCCGAGGGCGGCATCGTGCTGTTCATCGACGAGATGCACACGTTGATCGGCGCCGGCAAAGCCGACGGCGCGATGGATGCGTCGAACCTGCTGAAGCCGGCGCTGGCGCGCGGCGAGCTGCACTGCATCGGCGCGACCACGCTCGACGAGTATCAGAAGCACGTCGAGAAGGACGCGGCGCTGGCGCGGCGGTTCCAGCCGGTCTACGTCACCGAGCCGACGGTCGAGGACACCATCTCGATCCTGCGCGGCTTGAAAGACAAATACGAGCAGCATCACGGCGTGCGCATCACCGATTCCGCGCTGGTGGCCTCGGCGACACTGTCGAACCGCTACATCACCGACCGCTTCCTGCCCGACAAGGCCATCGACCTGATGGACGAGGCGGGCGCGCGGCTGAAGATGCAGGTCGATTCCAAGCCGGAAGAGCTGGATTCGATGGATCGCGAGATCATCCGGCTCAAGATCGAGCAGGAAGCCCTGAAGAAGGAAACCGATGCGGGGTCCAAGAGTCGGCTGCTGACCTTGGACAAGGAGCTCGCCGATCTCTCGGAGAAGTCGGCCGGCCTGACCGCGCGCTGGAGCGCGGAGAAGGATAAGCTGTCCAACGCGCAGAAGCTGAAGAGCGAGCTGGACGGCTTGCGCATCGAGCTCGCCAACGCGCAGCGCCGCGGCGAGTATCAGAAGGCGGGCGAGCTGGCCTATGGCCGGATTCCCGAGCTCGAGAAGCGGCTCGCGGACATCGAGGCCAAGGAGAACGCCGGCGAGATGATGGAGGAGGCGGTCACCGCCAACCACATCGCCCAGGTGGTGTCGCGCTGGACCGGCGTGCCGGTCGACAAGATGCTCGAGGGCGAGAAGGACAAGCTCTTGCGCATGGAGGATTCGCTCGGCAGGCGCGTCGTCGGCCAGTTCGAGGCCGTGCATGCGGTCGCGACCGCCGTGCGGCGCTCACGCGCCGGCCTGCAGGACCCGCACCGGCCGATGGGTTCGTTCATGTTCCTAGGCCCCACCGGCGTCGGCAAGACCGAGCTGACCAAGGCGCTCGCCGAATATCTCTTCAACGACGAGACCGCGATGGTCCGCCTCGACATGTCCGAGTACATGGAGAAGCATTCGGTGTCGCGGCTGATCGGCGCGCCGCCCGGCTATGTCGGCTATGACGAGGGCGGGGCGCTCACCGAGGCCGTGCGGCGCCGGCCCTATCAGGTCGTGCTGTTCGACGAGATCGAGAAGGCGCATCCGGATGTCTTCAACGTGCTGCTGCAGGTGCTCGACGACGGCCGCCTGACCGACGGCCAGGGTCGTACCGTCGACTTCCGCAACACGCTGATCATCATGACTTCGAACCTCGGCTCCGAGTTTCTGGTCAGTCAGCCGGAAGGCGAGGACACCTCGGAGGTGCGCGAGCTGGTGATGGGCACGGTGCGGAGCCATTTCCGGCCCGAGTTCCTCAACCGCGTCGACGAGATCATCCTGTTCCACCGGCTGCAGAAGAGCGAGATGGGCCGGATCGTCGAGATCCAGTTCGCGCGGCTCTCGAGGCTGCTGGAGGAGCGCAAGATCACGCTGTCGCTCGATGGCGATGCGTGCGACTGGCTCGCCGCCAAGGGCTGGGATCCCGCCTATGGCGCCCGGCCTTTGAAGCGGGTGATCCAGCGGAGCGTGCAGGATCCGCTCGCCGAAATGATCCTCGCCGGCGACATCAAGGACGGCGACAAGGTCGCGATTTCAGCGGAAGGCAATGTGCTGACCTTCAACGGCAAGGCGCATCGCACCGCCGAGATCGCGACGTTCGAGGCGCCGATCCCCAAACGCAAGCTGAACTGAGCAAGCTGAATTGAGCGCGGCGGGCCGCCACGCCCGTCAGGTGCGGCCCTCGCCGAGTTGATCGGCGGGGGCCGTTGCCGTTCGAAGCAATGGCGCGGATCGGATGCGCGGGCTCAGCGATTTGCGGACTGGACCTGGATCGGTCCGGCGTCCGACACGCGCGGGGCGCTGTTGCCGCGGCCGACCATCATCTGATCGACGCGATCGCGCTCCTTCTCGAAGCTGGCCATGATCTGGCCTTCGAGCGAGCGGCCGCGCGGCAGCTTCACGCGCAGGGGATCGACGAAGCGGCCGTTGACCAGGATTTCGTAGTGCACGTGCGGTCCGGTGGACTGGCCGGTCGAGCCGACGAAGCCGATCACCTGGCCCTGGCGGACCCGCTTGCCCGGTTCCATGCCCTTGGCGAACGCCGACATGTGGCCGTAGGCGGTCTCGTAGCCGTTGTTGTGCTTGATGCGGATATATTTGCCGTAGCCGCCTTCCGGGCCGACCTTCTCCAGCACGCCGTTGCCGGAGGCAAAAATCGGGGTGCCATAGGCGGTGGCCCAGTCGACGCCGGTGTGCATCTTCACAAAGCCGAGGATCGGATGGCGGCGGCCGCCGAAGCCGGAGCGCATGATCGCGTTGCTGACCGGCTTGCGGACCAGGAACTTCTTCGCGCTCTTGCCGGTCTCGTCATAATAGTCGACGACGCTGTCGTCTGGGGTCAGGAAGCGGTAGTATTTCTTGGTCTCGCCGCCGACCGTGAGCGACGCGAACAGCACCTCGCTCTTGTCGTTGATGCCGGGCTTTTCATCGTCGTCGCCGGCATAGAACACGTCGAAGGAATCGCCGGGCTGGACCTTGCGCTGAAAGTCGACGTCGTAGGAGTAGATCCGGATCATGTCCTCGATGACGGGCGTCGGCACCTTGTTGCGCATCGCCGTCTCGTAGATGCTTTGATAGAGGCGGACGCCGCTGCCGTCATCCTCTTCATCGTTGGTGTTGTCGGCGGTCTCGGTCACCGTGTTCATGCTCTGGGCGTCGACGGCGACATATTTGCCGAGGTCCGACAGCGCGGCGACCGCTTCGATCATGGTGTCGTTGGCGACGATGACCCGGAACGGCTGCAGCCGGGCGCCGGGGGCAGGGCTGGAGGGCCCCATCAGGATGCGCAGCTTCTCACCTTCCTTGAGGCCGCCGTCGCGGCCACGGAGGCCGAGCTGGGCTGCGATCGCCCTGGCCTCGTCGGGCGTGGCGCCCTGGTCGCGCAGGATCGATGCGACGGTGTCGCCCTTCTTGACCAGATGGACGCGTTCGCCGAGCGGGTTGCCCCCGGTGATCTGGTCCTTGGTCTTGGGCAGCAGGGTCACGTTCTCGGGCACCACGCGGGTTTCGAAACCGGCGTAGGGATCGGGTGAGCTGCCGTCATTGGCGTAGGAGAGCTTGAGATCGCCCTGGGCGCCGGCCGCGTCGGCCGCGGCATTGGCGAGCGACGCGTAGCGGACGCCGCCATTGTTGCCGCGCCAGTTGGCCGCATCCCGGACCCGCATCACGATTTCGTCCAGCGCCACCGTGGTTGCGATCTTCGCCTTCGGCAGCACGGTCGCGAGGTCCTTGGTCACGAACGAGACTTCGGCGTCGGGCTCGACGGCCTCGGGATTGTTCGGATCCTCTCCCGGTCCCGCCTTGTCATTGTCGGTGTCGCTGAGCAGCCGCTGGGCATTGAACGCCGGAATCTTGGCGGAGAGGTCGCTCGTGGTCATCGAAAGGTTGCCCGAGATCCGCACATAGGGGCGGACCCGGATCAGTTCGCGCGATCCAGCACGGGTCACGGTCGAGACGCGAACGACGTTGCGGGCGGCCGTGGCTTCGCTGGGCGGCGGCAGCCGATCGCTCTTGCGCAAGGTGGCCACCCGGTCATTGGCACCGAACGCGCCGCGCAGCGCGCTCTCCACCCGCTCTGGCATGCGCGCAAACGTCAGCTCGCCGTCGAGTGAAGCGAAAACGGCGCCGCCGATGAGGGCTGCGCCGCACAAGCCGGTCAGGATCGTTCCAGAGAACCATTGGACAGAGACGCGGCGGCGATCGATCACCGCGGCTTCGGAGCCGTCGACGGACAGCGGTGGCTCATGACCGAGATCGATCATGCCGACCTCGCGTCCATAACCCCCGCGTGGCGTCCGTTGGTTCAACCTGCGTCCCCCAAGTTCAAAGTCAGCACCGAGATCCCTCAGCTGCCGTGCGGCTTACCGTTTACGACAAACGGCTCGGAATGATGGCGCGCATCTGACGGTTCGAGAGTCCCGGGCCTCAAAGCCCGAATCCGCGCCCCGCTGTTCTTCTTCAGGATCTCTCGATTTTGTCTCGGCTGTCTTGATCAGGCGAAGGGCTCGCCACTTCCTTGATATGGATCACCCATGGATCGGTTGGCGGTCCCCGCTGGAGCCAAACCGATTCTGGTCGATGCTTAACAAATCGTCGCAGGATTGTGGCCCAAGTGGGGCGTGAAGTCCGCAAGAAATCGGGCTTCCCGTGGTGCCGGGGAAAAAATGATTCGATGCGACGATTTGTTGACATTGGGCGTTGACACCCCGATCGGCCCCCCCTATAAGCACGATCACTGAACGCGGCGCCGCTTCGGGACACACCGAGGCGAGCTTACGCGTCAATGTTGCTCCTCACTTCTGTTGAGTGGTGCACAACCGGTAGAACCCGGTTGATCATCGCCGTCGGAAAAGGTTGAGCGACACCCTCTCAAAGAGGGTGGGACTGATGTCCCGGGCTGTTTGACAAGTGAAGATGAAGAAAGAGAAACGTGGACGGCGGAGTCCTTGCGGGTCTCGGGATTGAGAGCTTCGGCTTTTGGTTTCGGGATCGGACGAGAAGACTTCGGCGGACAATGTTTCAAAGGTTACACCAGGGTCATTTGCGCTGTGAAGCGTGGGTGATCGAATGGTGGGACCTCGTCAAACGTTGTGATCAGCCGGTTCAAAGCTTCAAGTTCAACTTGAGAGTTTGATCCTGGCTCAGAGCGAACGCTGGCGGCAGGCTTA